>JAISDX010000165.1 GCA_031264465.1 Deltaproteobacteria bacterium
AAGCCCAAGAAATTACGAATGATACATGCAAAAATCTGATGATTGTATATATACAACCATAACAGCAAAAAGAAAGACCACCTAAAACAGGCGGTCTTCCTTGCTTTCTAAACCTTGCGGCTCTTTAGTTTTCTGGTGCCGGAGGCGAGACTCGAACTCGCAAGAGGTTGCCCTCGGCGGATTTTGAGTCCGCTGCGTCTACCAATTCCACCACTCCGGCTTGAAACCCGACTTGTGCCAGGCACAGTGGTTTTGTTTATGGCAATAAGGGGCGGGCTGTCAAGCGGCTTGTAAAATCCTTTGTAAAATCCGGGGTGGCCGCAGGGCCGGCATCAACGCAATTCGGCCTTGAGATAGGCGGAAAAATCGGTCCCGGCCTCGTCTTCTAGCACTAGCCGGATTCCTTCTCTGTTCAGCCAGCCAAGCACTCCGCTGTCCTTGAATATGTCCGCGAAGTAAAAGGCGTCGCTCCAGTCGCATTCGCGCGCCAGCCTGCTGGCGTCGGCGCTGTCCGGGAGCCGCCCGTTTCTGGCCGGCCAGGATTCAAGGCGCAGCAGGTCGCTGCGCAGTTGGTTGAACAGTTGCGGGTAGGGGCCCAACTTGCCCGCAAGCATCTTCTGGAACTTCACGCCCGCGTCCGGAGGGATGCGCCCCCTGTCCCCGAGGGCTTCCGTCATTTGCAGCCCGACGTAGCTGATGTACAGCAGATCGAAATAAAGCATGGCCGGATGGCCTTTTTGGCTGATAATGTCAGCGCGTTGCAGCAGCGGGTTGGTAAAAAGAGCCAGAAACTGCTCGGGCAGGCTGTATTGCGCCACGGTTCCATCCACCAGCGGCGTGCCGCACCAGGCCCAGGTCCGGCGGCAGTTGGCCAGGCGTGAAAGGCGCCGTTCCTGGGTGGCCTTGACGTTTCCGTCGACAATCAGCTTGTAGCCTTTGGCCGCGATACGGTTGCTGAGAGCATGGTCGCTGCAGAACCGCCGGGTATGGCCGGTAAAGCCGTCCACCTCCTCCCACACCGCACGGCGCAGGGCAAAGGCCATACCCGAAATGAATTTGACTTCGTTAATGCCGCTGGCCGGTGAATTTTCTCCAAAGTAAAGCAGATACCTGTCCAGGAGCCCCTGGCCGTTGCCCTGTTCACATGAGCCGCAGACCAGGCCCACGCTTTGGTCACGCAAATGACGGATGCAGGTTTCCAGATAGCCGGCGTCCATGCGGGCGTCGCAGTCGGCCGAGAAAATGACGTCGCCGCCAGCCGCGTTCAGGCCGGTGGACTTGGCTGTTGTGAATCCCATGTTTTCCGGCAGGCGCATGACGCGAACGGGCAGGGCGTTCTCGACTTTTCCCTGGAGGGTGAATGGCACATCGGAACCGTCATCAACCACGATGATTTCGTCCGGCTGAACCGTCCAGTCCGATACGCTCCGCAGCATGCCGTGGGCCAGGGAGGCATCGTTGAACGTATAAGTGCAGAAGGAAACTGTGGGTCTGTCGGCAAGGGCGTTGGTATTATCGTGCATGGCGGCATACTAGAATATTCAAAATTTGAAAGCAAGCGCACCGGGGGCAACGACCGGAGAGCGCCCGCCAGGTCAGCTAATGTCTTTGCAAATTGAGGCGATAAGAGGTAATAAGCATTCTCGCGTATAAAAGCTGCTTCATAATTATGAGCCAGCTTTCAAGAGCCGGAGTCCGGCGGGGAACCTAAATGGCCGTCTTACAGCAACTGCGTGAAAAAAACCCG
Organism: Deltaproteobacteria bacterium; assembly: GCA_031264465.1. Lineage (GTDB taxonomy): Bacteria > Desulfobacterota > Desulfovibrionia > Desulfovibrionales > Desulfovibrionaceae > WRHT01. Next base: position 1,748 of record JAISDX010000165.1, read on the forward strand.
GAACTGAGCGAGCTTTTATTGCAAAGCCAGGGCTACGGCCTGTGGATTTGCTGGCAGGGCGAGGCAAACCCGGTTATCGCGCAGACGCTGGAAGAATACGGCGGCATGGAAGTTGTCAGCGGGCCGGATCAGGCTCTCTGGTTTTTCTTTTCGATAGACGTGTTTCTGGCCGGGGCCAAGCTCGGGGTCTGGTCGCAGTTCAATCCCCTGCCGGTAAGCATGCAGATTTTCAACGCCATGGTGCAATGTTCGCACGATGGCACCCGCCGCATCCTCCTGCCGGAAGAACTCTGGCCCCAACAGTGCGAAGCGCCCTCCAAGTTCCAGATTTATGTCACGGCCGATGCCGTCAGTTCCGACCCCGCCCTTTCCAACATCGCCATGAACGAGGCGCCCACTCCGCCCGGCTTCAGCCCCCGACACCAGTGGCGGCTGGCCGTGCCGGATACGCGCCCTACTTACAAGCCCACCCATAACTGGATTTGCGTTCTGCACCAGGTCATCACCCGCGAGGACAAAGCCTTCCTCATGGGCTGGCGCGAATTTTACGATCGCCTGAACAATATCCTGCAGCGCAGTAAGCTGCGGCACAACGTTCATAACAACTTTCTGATGATGCCGCTGGCCTCGCTCCGCCAGCTCAAGCAGTGGTTCCGCGATTATTTCAGCCTGGTGCAGCGCCTGAAAAACGACGAGAGCGGCTACAGGTACTGGCCCTGCGTAATGGCGGTGCTGCCCGGCAAGGGGTTGTCGTTAAACAATGACCTGCCTAACCAGATTGCGCTCGACTGGAACGCCCTCATGCCCGAGAGCCCCTACTTGCAGTTGCAGGACGCGGTGCTGCTGGGCAAGGAATTCGAAATCAGCGAATCGCCGCTGGGGCAAGGCAAAAAGACGCCGGACGCGCTTTGCTCGGTAAACTTGGCCGGACAGAACTCGGGCGATGATTATATCCTGCCGCGCCTGTCCCCGGCCAGCCTGATTTTCGGCAGTCACAGGCACTGTTTTTACTGCGGCCAGCACAGCCACGCCACCAGAGAATGCCCGACGCGCGGTTTTAAGGAATACGACCTGGGGCTCTGGAACAAGGTGGCGTCCCACGACTCGGGCGCCATGAAAGAAGGGATGATGGAAATCGAGGCTCGGGTGCAGGGCGATCCGGAAGCCGCCGACAAACTGATGGACGGCACCGACAAGGCCTCGACCATGACCCAGGCCATTTACGGGATTTGCGCCAACCTGCAATGGCGCTCCGTGCCCATGTTCTGGCGTACCAGGGGGAAAAGCTACCCCGGCGCCCTGCGCGACCTGCGGCCTGAAGACACCAGCCCGGTCTGGTCGTTTTTGCAGAGCATGCGCGGCCGCGATCACGACTCCATGCTCAAGGAGCTGGAAACCCTGCAAATACGCTTCCCGCGCGATTTCCGCACGCTCACCCTGGCCGGTTTCGTGCACATGGAAAAGGGCGATTACAAAAAAGCCAGGGAAAGTTGGGAATCGGCCCACCTGCTCAGCCCGCCCGGCGTGGTGCAGGCCTGGCATTTTTTGCTGCTGGGGCGGCTCTGCGAGTACCAGAACGACTACGTTGAAGCGAACCGCTTTTACGACAAAATGCTGGAAACAACCCCATCCTGGCTGGAAGGGCACTACCGCAAGCTGGTCTGCACCATCAAGAGCGGCTTTATCAGCCGGGCGGAACCGCAAATTCGCACCCTGGTGGCGGAAGACCCGCATTTTTTCAACTGGCTGCTGCTGGACCCGGAAATCGAGCGCGGCTCGGCCCAGGTGCTCACCATTTTGAGTAGCCTGTGGCAGTCCGTTTCGCTGCATCTTAACGAGGAACGTTCCCGCCTTAACCTGCTCGCGGGCGAATTGGCCAACTGGTTTACGCCGGACCACGAGTTTTTTCTCTCGTCCATGGGCCGGGTGGACAAACTGGTGGAGCTAAGCACCGTGCACAACTACGTGCCGTATATGATGGTGATCAAGGGCCGGGGCGTGATCGAGTCGGACATGCGGGCGCGTATCGCCTACGAATCCAAGGCCATCAAGCTGCGCTTCCAAAGCTACGTGACCCGCTTGTCGGGCATTCGCGACGAGGCGGCATGGTTCCCGTTTCCCCGGGCGCTGGTGGAGTTCAACCGCAATTACAACGCCGCCGCCGCTAGCCTGAACTGGGTGCTCAAGAGCAACATCCACACCGCTGACGTTTTCAAAAAGGCCCAGGAGTTGTCCGAGACCGAGGAAGAGCGCATCAAGAAGCTGGAAAAGCGCCTCAAGTTCCTGCGCATCATCCGCGACGGCACCCTGTTTGCGCTCATTGTCATCAAGAAATTTCTCTGGATTGAAATCATCGGCCTGGCCGTCATCCTGGCCGTGTTCCCGCTTCTGGCCTACTACGGGCAGGAATGGGGGCTTTCCTGGGTTTCCCAGACTTTTATCGACGAGCGCTGGGAACTGCAAAAAGGCGCCATTGCCGTGGTCAGCATGGTGGCCATTTCCGTTGCCGGGCTCATGACTGTGCTGCGCTTCGAGAAAATACGGGAAAAGACCTTTGAGAAGGCCAGAGAGGCCGAAGCCAAGAAAGCCGCCTCCCGGGCCAAGGAAATGGAAAAACTCAGCAAAATGCGTCGGGCCCGGCGCATGGCCAATCGCAATTCGCCCAGGCCTGACCGGCCGCCGGCCGCCGGCGGTTCATAAGCCTGGCGGAACAGGGCTTCAGCCCGCCGTATATCCCGCTATTTTATCGTCCAGCCAGTCCGGGAACATTTTATACGCGAACAGCCTCGGACCGAATTCCAGGCCGCTTTGCAGCACCAAAATTTCCAGCTCCGGCGCGATTTTTTGCGCATCCAGCATCTTCACGGCGTCCTTGCCTGTCACCACCAGGGGCAGGGCGGCCTGTTCCAGGCTCTTGAGGTCTTTCGGCCGGTAGGCGTAGTGATCCGGAAAAATTAATTCCCGCTCCGCCGCTTTGCCAAGCAACTGGCGCGCCCCGGCAATGACTGACGCCGGCGTGCCCACGGCCGTGCACAGGTTGTAAGCCGGGGGCAGGGAGGCCGCCAGGGGCGGTTGCGCAGCGGCCGCTAGCCAGGAACTAAGCGGGATGAGGCCTTGCGGGTGCAGGTCGAAACAAAAAACCGGTTTGCCGAAGCGCTCCAGTCTGGTCCGGACGCCGGCCTCCAGTGCCGCGAAACCGGCCGGGGAGGCGCGCAGTAAAAAGGCGTCGGCCCGCGCAAGAGCTTCGGCGCCTTCGCGCCAGGGGCCGGCCGGGATTACCCGGTTCCAGTCCGCGCCCAAGTCGGCCGCGCGCAGCAGCACCAGGTTGAGGTCGCGCCGGATGGCCAGGTGCTGCATGCCGTCGTCCAGCAGATAGAGGCTGGCCGAACCCGGGCTGGAATGTTCCTCGGCCCAGGCCAGGGCGCGGCGGCGCAACGGGTCGGCCAGAATTTGCGCTTCCGGGTGGGAGAGGGCCAGCAGCAGGGGCTCGTCGCCGCTTTCCGAGGGGCGGCATTCCCGAGTCACCGGCAAGGGGCGCCTGGCGCTCTTGCCGCCATAGCCGCGCGTCAGCACCGTGGCTTTGCGGCCGCTGGCCTTCGCCCAGTCCAGCAGCCAGCTCACCAGCGGCGTTTTGCCGCTGCCGCCCCAGGCGATGTTGCCCACGGAAATGCAAAACCCCTTGGGCCGAGAGCTTTTGGCCGGGTCACGCCCGTAGGCGGCGGCTCGCCGGCGCATGAGCGTAGCATAGCCTTTGGAGAGCGGCGTCAGGATAAAGGAAAGAACCTGTTGGGCTTTGCGGTGATTCATACCCTGGGGCTTTACGCAAAACAGGCGGCCAGCTTAAACCCGGCCGCCTGTCAAAGTTACTGGGAGTGTTTCTCTAACGGCGGTCGCCAAAGATGCGGAGCAACATCAGGAAAAGGTTGATGAAGTCCAGGTACAGGGTCAGCGCGCCCAAAATGGTGCCGCGCCGGATGGCCAGGGCGTCGTCATGCGGGGCGCTTTCGCCCATGTTGCGCAGCTTCTGTGTATCGTAGGCGGTCAGGCCCAGGAAAACGATTACGCCGATGTAGCCGATTACGTAGTGCATGGCCTCGGACTGCAGGAAGATATTGACTACCGAGGCGATGATGATGCCGATAAGGCCCATGAACATGAAGCTGCCCAAGCTGGTCAGGTCGCGCTTGGTGACCAGGCCGTAAATGCTCATGGCCGCGAACATGCCGGCGCAGGCCGCGAAGGTGCCGGCAATGGACGTGGAGGTGTAAATTACGAAAATCGGGGCCAGGGTAACGCCGCTCAGGGCGCTGTAAAGCATGAACAGGCCCGTGGCCATGCCCGAGGACATTTTTTGAATGGCGGCGCTCAGGGCCACCACCAGCCCGAGCTGGGCCACAATCAGCACGATCAGCAGGACCATATTGCTGTAGATGGCGTTCATGATGGCATAGCTTCCGGCGACCTGCCAGGAAACCACGGCGGTAATGGCCAGCCCGATGCCCATCCAGAGATAGACGCCGCGCAGGAAGGCGTTGGTCAGCTCCCGGCTGGCGGAAAGAGAGCCGGCCTGGGGAGTGTGAGAGTCGCGGTACATATTGTCAGCCATGTATAAAACTCCTATTGAGCACGTAAAGCGTTGAGGTAGGTTAACTTTATGTTCCCAACATATACATTAATCCCGGCTTTGGCAAGAAAGCTATTGCAAGAAAGCTAATTGTAAGGTCTTGATATAAGTTGTATATATATTTCAAGTAACAGGAGCCAACATGAGCGCACCCGCCAAAAAAGTATGCATTCACGGCCATTTCTACCAGCCGCCGCGCGAAGACCCCTGGCTGGGACGCATTTTCAGCGAGGCCAGCGCGGCCCCGCAGGAGCACTGGAACCAGCGCATCACCCGCGAAAGCTACGCCCCGCTGGGCTGGGCACGCCGCCTGGACGGCCGGGGCGCCATTACCGACATTATCAACTGCTACGAGTGGATTAGCTTTAATGTCGGCCCCACCCTGATGCAGTGGTTGGAGCGGGGCGCGCCGGAAGTGCTGGCCCGCATCCAGGAGGCGGACCGCCGGAGCCTCGAGCGCTGGGGGCACGGTAACGCCATGGCCCAGGTCTACCATCACGTGATTATGCCGCTGGCCGCGCCGCTGGATAAAAAAGTTGAAGTGCGCTGGGCCCTGGACGATTTCCGGGCCCGCTTCGGGCGCGAGGCCGAAGGCATGTGGCTTGCGGAATGCGCCGTGGA
>JAISDX010000095.1 GCA_031264465.1 Deltaproteobacteria bacterium
GGCAAAGGGCGCAAAAAGAGTAGAAGATGATAGATATCCGTCCAAAAAACGATCAATTTCTCAAAATTAACCCCCAAGAGAGAACGCCGGGATAATACATGAATTGTTCAGCGTTTCCCTAATCGTAATGCCCTTTGCATTGGAGTATTAAACAAGAATCGCCATCAATCCTGTATATCAATCTATCCGCATCGTTGATACGACGACTCCACCAACCGACAAAATCTTCTTTTAACTGTTCAGGCTTGCCAATGCCTGTATAGCCATTTCGTTCTATATCTTTAATTAGTTCGTTAATTTTTTTGAGTGTTTTTTTATCCTGTGTCTGCCAGTATAGGTAGTCTTTCCATGCATCCGAATACCATGACAGCCGCATAATATTATTCCTCAATCAAATCATGCTGCACGATATTGGCGCCTTTCTCAATATCAGCTATGGCGCGTTTCAAATATCGCTGATTTGCCACACTATAAAATGGGTCGGCTACAGGATGAAAAGGCAAGCCATTATGCTTGACCATTTGAACCAAAAACATGCGTACAGCGGAAGCAACGTCCAGTCCAAGTTGGCCAGCTACGAATTGTGCATCGTCACGCAAGGAATCATCAATTTTGATTTGGAGATTTGCCATAACGCCTCCCGCAGCTAAATTTATATGCAAACGCAATGTATAAAATTAAAAAAATAATGTCAACCCTTGGTCACAGTCAGTATTCCGGGTTGCCGTTATCTGTGCTTCCCTAAAACTCGTGGCGCAGGCTGATTATGCCCTGATGGGCGGTAGTCGTTTCTCCGTGCAGCAGGGAATATTCCAGGCGCAGCCCCGTATTGGCCCCCAGACGGATGCCGGCATTGAGCCCGAGCCCGAGGCTGTTTTTATCCAGTCCGTCCACGGGAGCGTTGAAGCGGTTGGCGTCCGGGTCCAGCACAAAGGAAGCGGCGGACGCTTCCTTTGTATCGCCGCGCAATCCCGACCAGTATACCTTGGCCCCGATACCGCCGTTTTTCCCGGCCCACGCGCCTTCCAACCCCGCCTGGAGCCGGTAGAGGTTGTTGCGGGAATCTTCATAGCGCAGGCTGTAAACACCCGCCCGCTCCGAGTAGGAATCTATGCGGGAGTAAAAATAGTTCCAGCGCAAGAACCACCGACTCGCCGGCCGCTTAAAAACAGTACAGGGCCGGAAAGAAATGCGGACCGTTCTATTTTGAAACTGTTGCCGGTCAAATGTCACAGTTGTGTCACAGCCAGATGTCACAGCATGTCACAGTCAGCTAAAACATAATGGCGCGTCGGGTCTGTAGCCCCGGAACCTACCTCCATGATCAGCCCTTTTCCGAGCATTTCCCTGCAATCGCGTTGCAAGCTGCGGCAGAAGCGGGACACTTTGTTCGGTAGTTATATAGGGACAAACGACACTAGATTGGCTTTGTCCTGGCCTCAACCAGTTCAACGGCCTCTTTGCCGGTGAGGCGCTCGATCGCCAGCTCCACCACATGCAGGCGATCGAGTTGTTGCTCGATTACGCCTGACCACTCTTGTTCATAATCCGGCGCGTACTTTGCCGCAAAAAGCCTGAGCGCATCGCGTTTTTCCGTCTGGTCACGCAAAATGCCCGCTTTGCCGAAAGCGATCACACTCCTGAAGTAGGTGGTGTATTCATGCGGCACTACCCGGTCTGTATCGATAACGCAAAAAGAGGCCTTGTCATATTTGGCGATGGCCTCCAGCTTATGGCCTTGTCGGGCGCAATGAAAAAACAGCTTATTTTGGCTATATACATAGCTTAAGGGCACGGCATACGGATAATCGTCATCGCCCAGCACGGCCAGCACGCCGGAGGAGCCGCGCTGCAAAACGGCTATAGCCTCCGCCGGCGCCAAAAGTTGCTTGTTGCGCCGCATCTCTCTGAACATACTCCCCCCTTCCGGTCGTTCTATTTTGAAACTGTTGCCGGCGCGCTCCCGGCCGGCCGGCTTCCCGGGCCTTCGGCCCGGCTGTCCGCCTGTTGCCGCTGGTGCAACTCGCTCACCGTTATCAGGCTGAATACGCCGCTGGGGCAGGCTTCCTGGCAGGCGGTAACCTCCTTGCCGTTCCCGGCCCGCCACTCCGCGCACTGGTCGCAGCGCGCGGCCAGACGGCAGGGGGTATCGCCCGGCTTGAACAGGGCTTTGTCGGCCTCGTCAAAATAGGCCCGGGTCATGGTGATGGCCCCGAAAGGGCAGGCCATGCCGCAAATGCCGCAGCCGGCGCAATACTCCTCGCGCATGATTACCCCGCCCTGCTTGTCCGGCTGGATCAGGGCCTGGGTGGGGCAGACGGCCGCGCAGGGGGCGTTGGCGCACTGGCGGCATTGCACCGGCATTTTCAGCTTGTCTTTTTTGATCACGTGCACGCGCGGCTCAAGCTCCTGGCGCAACCTGGCGGCGGCCTTGATGTCCAGGCCGTGGCGCGCGGCCCGGCAGGCCAGCTCGCATCTGGTGCAGCCGGTGCATTTGGCGGCGTCCGCCAGTACCACCAGGCTGTCGTTTACGTCTGTGGGGCGGTTTTTCATATCTCTGTTACCTCAATGGATGTCACTTGGCTTTCCCGGCCGCCCCGCCAGTCCACTTCCCGCCCGCGACAGAGCGGGCAGGCCAGATCGCGGCCGCTGGCGCGCACCTCCTGGCCGCAGCCGGCGCAGCGCCCGGCCAGGGGCAGCCGCTCCACGACCAGCTTGGCCTCGGCGGCCGGGCCGTCTTCGGCCAGAATTTCAAAACAGCCCCGCAGGGTGTGTTCTTCCAGGCAGGTGAGGAGCCCCAGTTGCAGGTAAATCCGCTCCACCCGGCAGGTGTGGCCGCTTTGGGCTTCGTGTTTTTTCACCTCGTCCAGGATGATGTTGAGCAGGGAGGAGGCGAATACGGTTTCGTGCATTGCCGGCCTAGCGTTCCGTACAGGATACGCACGGGTCAATGCTGTTGACGATGAGCGAAATATCGGCCACCGCGCAATCTTTCATCATTACCGGCAGCGCCTCCCAGTTCATATAGGAGGGCACCCGCCATTTCAGGCGCAGCGGCTTGTCGCTTTCGTCGGTGCGCAGATAGTAAAACAGCTCGCCGCGCGGCGCTTCAATGCGCGCCACCGCCTCGCCGGCCGGAATGGGCGGCAGCGGCGCGGTGGTGGCCCCGGCCGGGAGCTTGTCCAGAATCCGCTCGACCATGGCAATGGATTCCCTGGCCTCGCGCAGGCGCACCATGGCCCGGGCGTGCACGTCGCAGCCGTCTTCGGTAATTACCGGGAAGTCCAGTTCCGGGTAGGCGGCGTAGGGCGAGTCGCGGCGCACGTCAACGGGCAGGCCGCTGCCGCGCGCCACCGGACCCACCAGGCCCAGGCGGACCACGTCCAGAGGGGAGATCTGCCCCACGCCCACGGTCCGGCCGCGAATCATCTTGTCGTGGCGGTAAATCCGGATAATCTCGTCCAGTTCCTTTTTCAGCTTGTCCAGGCCCGCCCGGATGAACGTGGCAAGCTCGCCGTCCAGGTCGCACTTCACGCCGCCGATGCAGTTGGCGGCCACGTCCATGCGGTTGCCGTAGACGGTTTCCTTGATGTCCTGCATGGTTTCGCGCACTTGCATGACGTGCATGAACAGCGACTTGTAGCCGATCACGTGGGCCATGATGCCCACGTTGAACAGGTGCGAGGCGATGCGCTTCACTTCCTCGGCCAGACAGCGCAGGTACTGGGCCCGGGGCGGCACCGCGATGTCGGCTAGGTTTTCCACGGCCGTGCAGTAGGCCAGGGGGTGCGAGTTGGAACAGAGCGAACAGACGCGCTCGGTGAGCACCACGTTCTGGAACAGGTTGCGTTTGCCGGCCAGGGCTTCCATGCCCCGGTGCACATAGCCCATGACCAGGGAGAGGCTTCTTACGCGCTCGCCCTCGATGCGCGCCTTGTAATAGACCGGCTCTTCCAGGGCCACATGCAGCGGTCCCACGGGCAGGGTGAGGGTTTGGCGTTCGTTAGTCATTGTCCGGCCCGCCCGCGCGCTGGGTGACCCTTTCCCAGAGGTCTTTGGTGGTGGCCCCGTTGACCAGGGCCGAGAAGGGGAGCAGGCTGGTCATCACGCCGACCTCGATGCTTTCGTCCAGGAACAGGCGGCGCATCTTGGCCGGTTTGGGCTTGCCGTATCTGGCTTCCACTTCCTTGTCCGGGATTTCCAGGCCGGTTATTTCAACTTTGTACATTTCGTAGCACTCGCGCTCCGGCCAGGCCGCGTTGAAGAACCAGGGCGTGATGGAGGGCACGGCCAGCACTTCGACCCTGGGAGCGGGGGAAGCGGCCTTCTCGTCCGTTGCGCCGGTTTCCGGCGCAACGGACGGAGACTCTTCCAGCACCCGGTAGAGGCGGGCCTGCACGTTCAGCAGGGTGCCGCCCAGGGAGAAGTGGTAGAGCATCATCAGGCTGCGGGCCGGGTCCCGGCGGTTTTCCGCGTAGGCGGAGATGGTGGCCAGGCGGGCGCCGGCGGCGGCCAGGGCGGCGGCGGCGGCCGGGAGCTGGCGGGGGTCGTCCAGGCGCAGCCAGCCGAAGTGGTTATGTTTTTCGTCCCGCGTCCATTCCGGGTCCAGGCCGGTTTTTTCCAGCAGGACCTCGCGCAGGAGCTGTTTTTCGTCTTCAGATTTTGGACGTGGCATGGGCTTTTCCTCAAGTTTAAGCATTGGCGGCGGCGATAGCCTCGCGCTTTAAAATTTCCAGGCGGCGGCAGGCCGGGCAGAGTTTCATGAGTTCGCCCAGGTTTTCCACGCCCGGCGGTTTGTGGGCGTAAATGCGGGCCGCCAGCTCCGGCGGCAGCATGCGGATGGGTTCGCCGCAGCCGGCGCAGCGCAGGTAGGGCACCAGGTGGTGCTCCGCCGTGGTGTATTTTTCGGACTGGCGGTGCGACAGGTGCCAGTCGTTGGTCAGGCTGATGGCGCCGGTGGGGCAGAAGTGCCGGCAGGAGCCGCACAGGGCGCAGGAATTGTGCCAAATGCTGAAAGAATAGCCGGTATTGTCCAGGCTCGGCTGAAGGCGGATGGCCTCGCCCGGGCAGACATGCGCGCACACGCCGCAACCCACGCATTTTTCCGGCAGCATGGTCACCCGGCCCCGAAAGCGGGGCGGGGTGTGCGCCTCGGCAAAGGGGAAGGGGTGCGTGGCCGGTCCTTGCCGCAGGTTGCGCAGCAGGATTTTAAAGATACCCAGCATCGATGAACGGCTCCTCTTTCTTTTCCTCGGGCCTGGCGCCGAGCTTTTTCAGGCTTTGCCTGGCTTCTTCCTGCGCGCGCACCCGTTCCAGCCAGATATCCTTGGCCAGCAGCACGCCTTCCATGATGGCCTGGGGGCGGGGCGGGCAGCCGGGCACGTTTACGTCCACGGGCAGGTAGCGGTCCACCGGCCCGGCAATGGGGTGCCCGCCGCGAAACACGCCGCCGCTGATGGGGCAAATGCCCACGGCGATGGTGACCTTGGGTTCGGGAATATCGTGCCAGACCCGCAGCACCTTGTCTTTCATGCGTACGGTCAGAGGGCCGGTGATGAAAACAATGTCGGCATGGCGCGGGCTGCCGCAGTATTTGCAGCCCAGGCGCTCCACATCGTAGCGGGGAATAAAGGCCGTGGTGGCCAGCTCCACGTCGCAGCCGTTGCAGGAACCGGCGTTGATCCGGAACAGCCAGGGCGAGCGCACCGTCATGTCTGAAATAAAACTCATTTCAGATCTCTCCTCGATTATCTGGATACCCAGACCAGGATGAGGCTCAGCGCCGCCAGCGGGGTCGGGTACTTGATATAAAACCGGAAAGCCTGGTCAATGCGGATGCGGGCCGAGGCCACTTTCACAAAAGTGAGCGCCACCAGCATCAACATGAAACATTTAAGCACGAACCAGGGAATGTTGACCAATATTCCGCCGGGCAGGGTGCCGGGGAAAAAGAGCACCACGCCCAGACCCAGCACCACGATGCTCTTGATGGCCGAAGTCAGGCTGAAGAAGGCCAGCCCGGCCCCGGAGTACTCCAGGAGCGGCCCTTCCAGAATTTCCGTCTCCGCTTCCGGGATATCAAAGGGCGGCACGCCCATGGTGCCGGGCAGGAACATCAGGTAGGCCAGCAGGGCGGGCATCATCACCGGGTTCAGGCCGAAAGAGCCGTTTGCCAGTTGAAACTCCACTATTTCGTTCAGGGAAAACTCGGCCGAGGCGGGCGCGCCCACCAGCAGGGCCACGGCCAGGATTACCAGCAGCAGCGGTATTTCGTAGGCCAGCATGATGGTCATTTCGCGCGAGAAGCCCAGAGCCCCGAAGGGCGAGCCGGACGAAGAGCCGGCCATCATCAGGGCGAAGGCGGGCACGGGCATCAGGTAAAAATAAACCAGCAGGTCGCCCATGTCGGTCATGCCGTGCGTCACGCCCGGTATGGGCAGCAGGGCGGCGCAAACCGCCATGCCCACCAGGCCCAGGAGCGGGGCGTAGACGAAGTAGGCGCGGGGCGCGCCGCGCGGCACCATTTCTTCCTTGCCGGCCAGTTTTACGCAGTCGATGAACGGCTGGAGGATGGGCGGGCCCACCCGGCGCTGGAAGCGGGCTTCAAGTTTGCGGTCCACGCCCTTGAAGAGCAGCCCCAGGCTCAGGGCGAACAGGCCGCCGGGGAAGATCAGCAGGTAAAAGAGGCCTTGCAGGGTCTGCATCAGGAAAGAGCCGAGATCGTGCATGGCTATTCTCCTTTGCCTTCAGCCGCTTCGGCCCTGGCCTTGGCCAGATCGCCGGGGCGCAACAGGCTTTTCCGCCGGCGGCTCCAGGGGACGGTCCAGCGCAGGAGGCAGCGCCGCGCCCCCTCCAAAAAGCCGATGGGCGCGCTGTAAATATCCGGGCTGGTGGTGTGCAGGTTGAGCTTGCGCAGCGGAATGCCGCAGGTATGGGCGTCGGTGACGCGCTGGTGGCCGCTCAGGCGGCGCAGGGCAAAGCGTCCGATCAGCCAGACCGTGAGCACCAGAATGGCGGTCAGGGTGGCGTTCCAGGCCCCGGCGCCGGAGGCCAGGCCCCAGGGGGCCACGTCCAGCTCGGCCAGGCCGTACTGGCCCAGCACTTCGTTAAGAGCCAGCAGCGGCAGGCCGGGGAAGACGGAAGTGATGATGCAGCCCGCGGCCAGCACCCACATGGGCGCCAGCATCAGGCGCGGCGCTTCGCGCACTTTGCGCATTTCCCGGGCCGGCTTGCCGAAGAAGGCCAGATGCATGACCTTGGCGAAATAGGCCAGGGTGAGCACGCTGCCCACCAGCGAGAGCACGGCCACGAAGACGAAGCCCTGTTCCATGAGCGCGTGGTAGATAATCCATTTGGAGGCGAAGCCGGAACTGGGCGGCAGGCCGATAACGCAGACCGCGCCCACGGCGAAGCAGGCCATGGTAAAGGGCATCTGGCGGCCCAAGCCGCCCAGGTTGTTCATGGATTGCGAATGGGCCTTGAATATAATGGCCCCGCAGACCAGGAAGAGCAGGTCTTTGAAGAATACGTGGTTCACCAGGTGCAGCAGGCCGCCGGCCACCCCCAGCGAGGTGCCCAGGCAGACCGCCGCCACCATGTATCCGAGCTGGCTGACCGTGGAGTAGATCAGCACCAGCTTGAAGTCCGACTGAAGCATGGCGTAAAGCGCGGCCATGACAATGGTGAGGCCGCCGACCCAGACGCCCAGGTGCATGACTTCGGCCTGCCCGAAAGCGCTGTAGCCGAGCAGGGAAGGCCCGCCCAGCACCAGGAAGAGCTTGGCCAGCCCGAAAATGGCGCTTTTGAGCAGGACGGCGGAAATGTAGCCTGAAACCGGCGTGGGCGCGGTTTTGGGGTGCATCTGCACGTCAATGCGGAAGGGCAGTTGGGCCGCTTTCATGATGAAGCCGATGGCCAGCAGCAGCACGGCCAGCGAAGACTGCCACACTTCCAGCGTGGGCAGGGCGCTTTTCACGGCGCCGAATTCCGCGCTGCCGCACCAGGAGGAAAGCAGGGCCACGGCCAGGAAGATAAAAGCCGCGCCCAGCACGTTGAAGAAGAAATACTTGAAGCCTTCCTGCAGGGCGGCCGCGTTTTCCTCGTGCACGATTACGAAGTAGAGCGACCAGGAACTCATGATTTCCCAGTATAGGAAGAAATTGAACAGGTCTTTGGCCGCCGCCACCCCGGTCAGGCCGGCGGTCATGAACAGGAAGAAGGCGTAAAAGCGCCACTGGGTGTGGCTGTGCCGCAGGTAGCCGATGGCGTAAACCGTGTTCACGCAGCCGACGGCCGTGATCATCAGGGCGAAGATCAGCGAGAGCGTATCCAGGTTGCCCCAATCCAGCAGCACCAGAAAGACGGAAACACCCAGCACCAGAGCGCTGGCCAGGCCGGCCCGCTCCGGGTTGCGGCGCAGGGCGAAGGGCAGGGCGGCCCCGGCCATGAGCAGCAGGGTATAGGGTTTCCAGTCCGCCACCAGCGCGGGGAGCGTCTGCATGATCAGTTTGCCGTCGCCGGCCAGGGAATCGAGCACCGGCAGAACCAGGCCCAGCCCCAAGCGCGGGAAGAAGCCGAAAATAACGCACAGGGCGGCCAGCATCAGCATGGGCGCCAGCATGGGCTTGGGCGCTTCCTCAATATCCGCCAGCGGCACCGCGCCTTTGTATGGGTCGAAAAGCAGGGCGCGGATGATCCGGGTATAGTAGATCACCCCGGCCAGACTGGCCAGGAGCAGCAGGGCGGCCGGCAGGGGGCTCACCGTGGCCAGGGCGTAAATCATCAGGTATTTACTCATGAACCCGGCAAAGGGCGGCAGGCCCAAAATGGAGAGCAGCCCCACCACCATGCAGGCGGCGGTCAGCGGCATGGCCTTGCCCAGGCCGCGCAGATCCTTGAGGTTGCGGCTGCCCGCGCGCATAATCAGCGCGCCGGAACAGAGGAAGAGCAGGTCTTTCATCACCGCGTGGTTCAGCACGTGCAGCAGGGCCCCGCCCAGGGCCAGCCAGGAGAACAGGCCCAGGGTCAGGGCGATTTCGCCGACCTGTCCCATGGTGGAGTAAGCCAGCAGGCGCTTGATGTCCTGCTGGCGCAGGGCCATGACCTCGCCGTAAACCAGGGTGATCGCCCCCAGCAGGCAAATGACGATGCCGATATTCGGAATGCCGCCGTCCAGCGAAGCTGGCGAACCGGCCGGGCCGGCGTTCAGCGCCTGCACGCCCATCACCACCAGCAGCACCTGCACCAGCCCGAAAATACCGGCCTTGGTAAGCACGCCGGAAAGGGGGGCGCTAATGGAGGAAGGCGCGGCCGGGTGGGCGTCGGGCAGCCAGCCGTGCCCGGGAACCAGGCCGGCTTTGACGCCGCAGCCGATCAAAATCGGCACGGCGGCCAGCAGCACCATGGAGCCGGAAGAGAATACGCCGGTGAAGGCCCGCGCGGCGACCGGCCCGGCCAGCAGGGACAGGCGGGAAATGTCCAGGCTGCCGTAAGCGCCGAAGAAGAGCAGCAGGCCGGGCAGCATGCAGGCGGCGGCCACGGCGCACATCAGGAAATACTTTTTGGCGGAATAGTGGGCCGCCTCGGTGTCCTCCCAGGCAATGAGCACATAGGAGGAAAGCGTCATGATTTCCCAGAACACGAAAAAGCCGCCCAGGCTTTCGGCCAGGCTCAGCCCGGCCAGGGAGCCGAACATCAGGAGCAGGAAAAAGTAGTAGCTGTTGCCGCGCTCGCCGTGGATATAGGCCCAGGAGTACAGCGTCACCATCAGCCCCACCCCGGTGACGATGACGCCGAACAGCCGCCCCAGCGGGGCGATGGACTGGTCGGCGAAAATCAGGCCAAGGGCCAGGGCCAGACAGAAGGCGGCCAGCAGGTTGCGCAGGCGCGGGCTGAACAGGCCGGCCGCGAAGGCGGCGAAAGCCCCGCCATAGACCAGCAGCACGCCGCTGTGCCAGGTGGGCGAAAAGTCCGGCAGGGCCGAGAGGTTAAAGCCGCCCATACCGGCAAGGCCGGCCATAAGCTGGTGCCCGAAAAATCCCATGACGGCCAGAACCAGCCCCATGAACAGGGGGAAAATCAAGCCGCCCAGATCCAGGGCCAGTTCCTGCCGGGCGGCGGCGCTGACGCCCCCGTTCGCCCCGTTTCCCCCGGTCGCGTAGTTGAAGGGCCGGGCGGCGCCGATGTGCACTCCATCCAGAACGGACTGGTGGAAGCGGCCGCGGCCGAGCCAGATGTCATGCACGGCCAGCAGGGTGAAAACGGTCATGCCCGCGTTGCAGACAACCATCAGGACGGCGGGCAGGGCGTCTTTTTCGGCAATCAGCCCGGCCAGCACCAGGGGTTTGGCGTCCGGCGTGAAAAACGGGCTCACGCCCAGGGCGGCGAACATGCCCAG
>JAISDX010000123.1 GCA_031264465.1 Deltaproteobacteria bacterium
CTGGGCATCCCCCTGGGAGCGGAAGTCAAATTCATGGACAGCGAAACGCTGCGTCAGTCCATGACGCACCGCCAGAAACTCTGAACGCCGCAAAAAACTATGTCCAAGAAAAAGCACCATAACGGCCCCCAGGCCCCATTGCCCGACCCGGCCTCTTTCCGGTTGCCCCGTACCGGCGTGGAAAGCCACGCCCACCTGGACGTCCGCCATTTTGACGAAGACCGCGCCGCCGTGCTGGAGCGGGCCAAGGCCGCCGGGGTGGCGCGCATCGGGCAGGTGTTCATGTCTTCCGGGCTTTGGGAAAAGGGCAAGGACTACTTTTTGCCCCACCCGGAAATATTTTTCCTCCTGTCCATCCATCCCACCGAGGCCGAGCAACTGACGGACGAGGAATACGAGCGGCTGCGCGCCATCATCAAGGCCGAGCCGCGCGTCCGGGCCGTGGGCGAAACCGGCCTGGATTTCTACTGGAAAGACTGCCCGCCCGAAGTGCAGAAACCGGCCTTCCTGCGCCTGATGCATCTCGCGGCCGAGGTCAAACTCCCCCTGTCCATCCACAGCCGCGACGCCACGGAAGAGACCATCGCCCTGCTCCGGGCCGAGGGCTTCAGCCATTACCCGCTGGTCTGGCACTGCTTTGGCGGCGACGCCGCCCTGGCCGAGCGCATCCTGAAGCTGGGCTGGCACATCTCCATTCCCGGCCCGGTCACTTTTCCGGCCAACCAGGCCCTGCGCGAAGCCGTGCGCCTCATTCCGGCGGAACGGCTGATGATCGAAACCGACTGCCCGTACCTCGCGCCCATGCCCTGCCGCGGCAAGCGCAACGAGCCGGCCTACCTCGCTTTCACCATTCATAAAATGGCCGAAGCCCGGGGCGAAGACCCGGCCGCCCTCTGGACGAGCTGCGGGCAAACCGCCATAAAATTTTTTGATCTGGCTCCCCTGGAATAGGCGTTCATGGCTTGGCCCGTTCTTTCCAAAACCCGCCTTTCAGTTATCTTTGGCCGGTCCAACCTTAACAAAAAGGGCTTTGAGTTGATCAAATTTTTCCAGTACATCGCGGCGACCGGCCTGTTATTCGCCATGCTTGCCGTTTCCGGCCCGGCCACGGCCGACCCGGCAAAAACGGACGAAGCGGCGGAACAACTCCTGCGTTTCACCCTGCACCGCCTGGGCCAGGGCGGCGGCCCCACCCTGCTGGTGGTGGGCGGCATTCAGGGCGACGAACCGGGCGGCTTCTCCGCCGCCTCGCTTCTGGTCACCCACTATGCAATCACCCGGGGGAGCGTCTGGGTGGTGCCGAACCTGAACTTCCCCAGCATCGTCAATAACGCGCGCGGACTGAAGGGCGACATGAACCGCAAATTCGCCTTTGTCGCCGCGAGCGACCCAGATTACGAAGCCGTCAACCGCATTCAGGAACTGATTCGCCACCCGCAGGTGGACCTCGTGCTCAACCTGCACGACGGGAGCGGCTTTTACCGCAACACCTGGGAAAACAACCTGCGCAACCCCCGGCGCTGGGGGCAGTGCATCGTCATCGACCAGGACGCGCTGGACGAAGATATCGGAAGCGCCTCGCCCTTCAAGAACTTGAACCAACTGGCCGAAAACGTGGCCGGCCGGGTTAACGAAAAAGTCCTGCACAGCCTGCACGCCTACCGCATCAAAAATACCCGCACCCGCAACCACGACCGGGAAATGGAAAAAACCCTGAGCTACTTCGCCGTGTGCGCGGGCAAGGCCGCGTTCGGGCTGGAGGCCAGCAAGGAGCTGGCGCCGGGGCTGCGCGCCTATTACCACGCCTGCCTGCTGGAAGCCTTCATGCAGGAAATGGGCATCGAGTTTACCCGGCGCTTCCCGCTCTCGCCCAAGGGCGTGCTCCAGGCCCTGAACCAGAACGTCTCCGTCAGGTTTGTTGACGAGCGCACGGTATTGCCCCTGGATAACGCCCGCGCCCAAACGCGCGGCTTTATCCCGCTGCCCAAAGAGGAAACCGTCACCGCCCTGGCCAGCAACCCGCTCCTGGTGGTGCTGCCGGACCTGGACGGCCGCTGGAAGATCATGTACGGCAGCCGGCGCCTGACCAGCTTCACGCCTGAATTCATCGACGTGGACCATTCCATCGGCGGCATGGAGGTGATGGTTGACGGCAAAAAGCAAACCGTCCGCTTCGGGGAGATGCTCCGGGTGCACGACGCCTTTTTGGTGCAGGGCAAGAGCGGCTACCGGGTAAACGCCATCGGCGCCGACAAGCGCCTGCCGGAAGAAACGGCGGGCAGCGAACACGGCGTGGAACTGCGGGCGCGGGATTTCGCGCCGCGCTTTTCCATGGACCGGGACGGGCACATTTTCCGGGTGGAGATTTACCGGGAGGAGCTGTTCTGCGGCATGTTCACGGTCAACTTCGGCCCCCAAACGCCGGATCTGCCCATCACGCCGCTCACGGCCAAAGCCGGCAGCGCCAACAAGCTCTCCCTGGGCGGGCGCTGAACAGGCGGATTTGATTGAAACTTGAAAACCCCGGAGCAGCACGTCGTAAACGCCCCGGGGTTTTATTTGATTGATATGCCGGGAAGTTTTATTCTTCGCCGTTAAGTTCCGCCCGGAACTTGCGGGAGAGGCGGAAAACAACGACTTTGCGCGGCGGCAGCACGATGCTTTCTTCCGTCTGCGGGTTGCGGCCCTTGCGCGCTTTTTTGTCGTAGGCTTCAAATTTGCCGAAACCGCTGATCAGGAGAGCATGGTCTTTTTTAATGGCCTGCTTCATGATGCTCAGCATGGATTCGATCACGGCCTTCATTTCCACGCGGTTGCGGTTAACCTTTTCGTAGGCTGCGTCCACAATGTCGGCTTTGGTCAATGTTCTTTCGCTCATAGCCCCTCGTCTCTCCTAGATCTCAGCTTTTAGTTGACCCGCCAGGGCGGCCATTTGTTCCATATTCTCGTACTTTCCCGGCGCCCAGGTCTTTATGACCTGGTCCCCCTCATGACGGGGGATAACGTGCCAATGCAAGTGCATTACTTCCTGCCCGGCGGCGGAAAAATTGTTCTGCAGGCAATTAAACCCGTCCGCTTTCACAACCTTGCGTAAAGCTTTGCCAATTTTACGCATGGCTTGCAACAGCGCTTCGCCGCTGCCTGGTTCCAAATCCAGCAGGGTCGCGGCATGTTTTTTGGGTATAACCAAGGCATGCCCAAGGCTGGCCGGATTCAAATCCAGAAACGCCAATACAAAATCGTCCTCATAAACTTTGGAACTGGGGATTTCCCCTTTGGCGATTTTGCAAAAAATGCATCCATCCATATTTTACCCCCGCCGCAAAATTGCTATTAATGAAATAAATTCTAGTAAAAAACCGCTGGAACAGCAACCACAAATAATTTAAAATAATTTATTCGCCGCAAGCAAAAAAATACCAATTTTATAAATAAGCCAACTCCGAATTGTTGGCAAGAACTTTTTAAATACGCCGGCATAACCTGTTTGCGGTCAATCGCGTATACTTTAAAGCAGGTAAA
>JAISDX010000015.1 GCA_031264465.1 Deltaproteobacteria bacterium
TCAAGGCGGTGGAAGAGTATTTTGAAAGCGCCGCCGACAAGACGTCCGGCTCGGTGCTGATCGAACTTCTCCGGCCGGACGGCGCTTTGGCCTTCAGCAGCCGCAAGACCTTCGCCGGAGAGGGGATTGTTCCCGGATCAGCCATCGACCTCGAGGTCAGCGATGTGGCCATCCAGGAAAAGGCGGCCCCCTGGATCCTCAGAACCGGCCTCTCCGGAAAGCTCTTCGACCAGGCCATGCGGGAGGATGTTTTAAACTCCGTCAGCCTCTGTATTATCGCCCTGACGCTGCTGTTCGAACTGCTGCGGCTCTTCTGCCTCTTTCTGGAACGCCGGGGCCGGCCGGAAACGGACCAGGCCGCGGCGGGGGCCGGGGAGGCGATGGAGACGGCGGGGGCCGGGGACAGCGACCGTTACGCCACCCTGCTCCGGGCCGTTTTTTTTCTGTTCATCCTGGCCATGGACCTGTCGGTCACCTTTATCCCGCTGCGCATGGCTGAACTGCCGCCCGAATTTTTCGGCCTGCCCCGCGATGTGGTTCTGGGCTTGCCCGTGTCGGTGGAAATCACCATTAGCGGCCTGTGCATTCTCATGGCGGGACGCTGGATTTCACGTTATGGGGCGGCCCTGCCCATGACTTTCGGGTTCACGCTGGCGGGCCTCGGCTATCTGGCCTCGGCCCTGGCTTCCGGGGCGACGGCTTTTCTTCTGGCCCGGGCCCTGGCCGGGGCCGGCTACGGCATATCCATCATGGCCGCGCAGGCTTATGTTTACAAAAGCGGCGGACTGGCCGGGCTTTTCGCCGGGGTATTCGCGGGTTCCCTGTGCGGCGGCGCCGCCGGGAGCATGCTGGCGGAACAGGCGGGCTTCGGCGCCGCGTTCTATGTCTCCAGCGCGATTATGCTCTGCATTGCGGCCTTGCCGTATGTCTTGCTGCGCCGGGGCGACAGCACGCGGGAGGCGGTCCCGGCCCGGCCGGCCGGAAAAACGGACCGCCTGCGAATAGTTAAAGCCCTGGGCGACCGACAGTTCCTGGCCATGTCCCTGTACGCTATCCTGCCGACCACCTTTCTTGTGGTGGGGATCACCAAATACTTCATGCCGGTGTACCTCAACCGGGCGGAGGTCGCGCAGGCCGATATCGGACGCGTCTACATGCTGTACTGCCTGATCTTGATTTATCTCGGACCGTTGCTGGGCAAGGTGATTCTCAAGGCCCGGCGCAAAGCCCCGGGGCTGGCGGCCGCCTGTCTGCTGTGCGCGTTGAGCATCCTGCCTCTGGCCGCCTTCGGCGGCCTCTGGGCCGCCGCGCTTTGCGCCCTGATCCTGGGACTGGCGGACTCGATCTATATTCCGTCCAGCGCCGAATACCTGCTTCGCCTGGACGTTACGAAGCAACTGGGCCGCAACCAGGCGCTCAGCCTGCTGAATGTGGCTGAACGCCTGGGGCAGGCCGCGGCTCCCCTGGCCATCGGCTTACTTATCAGCGCCTTTCCGGTTCAGGACGTTGCGCTGGGGGGCGGACTCTTTCTCCTGGGCCTGACCCTGGCTTTTTACGCGAGCAGGGTGAAAGAATGAGCCTGGACGGCGTAAGCGGCGATTCCCCTTTTCTGCGGCAGCTGGAAAGTTTCGTGCCGGGGGTGCTTTCCGGCCGGCGCCTTGAGGCCGGCGGCCGGACTCTCGGCTCGCTGAGCGAGGGGCTGGCCGGCTACGTTCCCCCGCCGACCATTCAGAAGCGGGACGATCTGATTGAACTGGCGGTGGGGAAAAGCGGCGCCTTGCTCGGCGCCGGGGAAGCGCGGGCGCTTGAGGGCGCTCTGGCGGAGTCTTTCACGGCCCTGACCGCGAACCATCACGCCATCAACACGCTGCCGGAGTTCATCCAGGGAATATTGATCTTTGCCCTGCGGCAGCTTGCGGGCGACCGGCGCCGCGCAGGCGGCGCCATTGCGGTATTTTCGGCGGGCGGCGTCCCCATGAGCGACCTCACCTTTCCGGGCGGGATTTTGCTGGGCCGGCCGAAGCGCGACGACTCCACAACCGGCGTCCGCCTCAGGCTGTTCAAACCAAAGGCCCGCAAAACCCTGGTCAACCGGCATCCGGGCTTCAGCGCCGCGGATGTTGCCAAGGCCCGGGCGCAAGTGCCGGGCGGACAATGGCGGGGCTATGAACAAGCGGCCCTGGCCGATATTGTCGACCATTTTCTGAACGACCCGCAGGTGCTGGCGCTTAAGCCCTTTTCGCAGCAGTGCACCGTGATCAATGCCAAGCTTTGGCCCCGGATGTTCAGGCCGGGACTCCCCGTTCCGCCTCTGGTCATGCTGGACAAACTGGAACTGGAGCGGGACCTGCTGCTCGCCGATTTGCGGAACGAAAACAGCCTGGCCTACGCCCTGCTGTTTGACCCCGGACTGAGGGATATCATCGCCCGGTGCATGAACGGCGACCGGGCCTGCTGGACATGCCGGAGTCTGGATGACGGTTCGGCCCCGACCAGGGGAAGTCTGTTTTTCTGGGGCATTGACCGGGAAGGCCGGATGTTTCCGCTCAGTCTCGACCAGGACAAGGGCCGTCTTTTTTCCGCGCGGTACCCGGCCTTCACCCTGGAACTCACGCCCGGCGCGGTGGAGCGCGCCCTCAGGGAAAATAGCATTCTGCCGGGATTATACCTGGGATTCACGGCCATGGCCCTGGCAAGGGGCCTGATGTGCTGCGGGGGAATCTTCCAGACCGGCTACTTGCGGCGGATACGCAACGGGACCGCCGCCGGTCTGGCCGCGGCCGGCTACGGGGGCATGGCCGCCCGCCTCAAGGCCCTGACCGATGCCCCGCTGACCTCCGGCATGCTGCCGCTGGGCTTCGTCAACGGCCTTGACCCGCCCTATGCCGCCGGGGGCGTTGAACTGCTCGCCGCGGGAGGACTTTCGGCCGGACAGCTGGCGGCATTGCGGGACATGACGCTCTCCCGGGCCCTGGCCTCCTCTTTTCCCTATCTGTACGAACTCGCCGTTCCTTCCGGCGAACGCCTGCCCGGCTGGCAGGAATCTTTGCGGAGCGAGTACGGCGTTGAGCTTTTCCCCGCCGGACAGGCGGCGCCCGGGAAGTAGCGTATCCTTGGAGCTTCCCTTCTGATAAACCGGAGAGAATAACATGGGGTGCAAGTGCAAAAAAATAGCCCGGAATATGGTGATTTTTCTAATCATTTCCGCGGCGGCGCTGCTGGCCCGCCCGGAAATGCCGCTGGCCGCGCCAGATTCCGGGCGGCCGGTGCGGATCGCCTATATTGAAGGCGGTTTTTATACCGATTATGCCTTGATCCTCGTGGCCCTGGCGCAGGGGCTGGCGGAACTCGGCGTTCTGGCCAACGGAAACGTGCCCGTCGGGGAAAATGTGAACAGCACGGCGGGCATCTGGCAATGGCTGGGCGCCAATGCCGGCGGAAACGCCGTGGAATTCGTTTCCGACGGCTACTATTCGGCGGCCTGGGATGACGCCGTTTTTGCGCAAAAGCGTTCCGAACTTGTCGCACGCCTGAACAACGCCAAAGATATCGACCTGGTGCTGGCCTTTGGAACCAAGGCCGGGCAGGCCCTGGCCACGGATGAGCACCGCACGCCGGTTGCGGTGCTGTCAGTGACCGACGCGGTTACGGCCGGAATCATCCCGTCGCCCGAAAATTCAGGCCGGGAGCATGTTTTCGCGATGGTGGAAGCCAACCGCTATTATCGGGAACTGGTGCTTTTTCATGATATTTTCCAATTCTCCAAACTGGGCATCGTTTACGATGACGCGGAGAAAGAACAGCCCAGCATCGCCTTGTCGCAAATCCGAAAAGCCGCCCGAGACGCGGATTTTGACCTGGCGCCCTGCGTTGGGTCGGTTTTCTCCGGTGATCTTGAGCTTGCGGCGGCGGATTTGCTCACCTGCCATGAGCGGCTGGTCGAAGAGGGCGTGGAGGCGGTGTACATGACGGTCAATCACGGGATGCAGGCGGAAAGAATGGGGGATATTCTTCGTCCGCTTCTGGGCGCGCGTTTGCCCACCTTTTCGCAAAACGGCGTGGACGAGGTGAAGCAGGGGGTGCTGATGGGCATTTCCCAGGCGAATTTCAAAGGACAGGGGCTGTTCGCCGCGGGCGCCGTGGCCAACATCATCAAGGGAGAATCCCCGTCCGCCCAGAAACAGAGTTATGAAGAGCCGTTAAGTTTGGCCGTGAATCTGCGGACGGCGATGCTTATCGGATGGAACCCGTCCCTGGCGGTGCTGGCGGCCATGGACGAGATTTTTCTGGAGCCGTAGCGGCGGCCATCCGGGCCGGGGGACGCCTCCGCCGCCCGCCCTTCCGCGCGGCCGCCGCCTGCGGCGGCCTGGCGACTCGAATCAGGAAAAACAAAGCCCAGGAGAAAGAGCGATGAAGACATTTTTGACAGTTCTGGCCGTCCTGGCGAGCCTCGTATGCCAGGCGCCCGCAAGTTCCGCCGCGCCGGTCGGCCCGGCGAATCCCATCGGCCAATACAGCGTGACAACGCAACAGTTGATCGACATGGTGGAGCACAATGCCGAAATGAAAGCCCTGCTTACCGGGTCCCTTGCCAGGGCCGGGGAAATCAATCCGGACAGGCGGACCAATCCGGCCCGAACCCTGCCCGAATTCTATGATTTCGTCGAAAAGGCGACCAGGTCCATGCCCTGGGACGTGCTGGAGGATCAACCCGCGTCCGGCCTGTATGAAAGGATCGACCAGGGACTGGACTATATTTACTTTATCAGCGACATCCCCCTGAAAGAACTGGAGGGCAGAGGGTACTACAACAACTCCATCCAGTACCTGGAACCCTACCGTTCCTGGCTGATCAGTTATGCCAAAGCCTGGGGTTCGTTTCTGGACGGGGAAGCCTCCTGGAACGATGATTATTACCAGATGGCTCATGAGGATAAGCGCTTCGGGCTGAGTGAAGGCTGGTATGAGGACCCGGCCAACTGGAAGACGTTCAACCATTTTTTCGCGCGTAATCTGAAGGATGCCGGCGCACGGCCCATTGCCGCGCCTGACGACAGCGCCGTCGTGGCTTCGCCCGCGGACTCCAAACCGCAGGGAATATGGGAAATCGATGCCGACTCCCAAATCGGGCGGCGCGGGGGTGTGCTGGTCAAGTCCAAGGCCTTTTATTCCGTGCCCGACCTTCTCGGCCCGGACAGCGCTTACAGGCACGCCTTTGCGGGCGGCGCCCTGACGCACACCTTCCTGGACATCCACGATTACCACCATTATCATTTCCCGATGAGCGGCACGGTGAAGGAGATACGCCTCATTGCGGCCGACGACGCGGTGGGCGGGCTCCTGACCTGGGACGCGCAAAACAAAATGTATGTGCTGGCGGCAAGCGACTACGGCTGGCAGAGTATTGAAACGCGCGGCTGCCTGGTGCTGGAAACCGAGGATTACGGCCTTGTGGCCCTGCTGCCCGTGGGCATGTCGCAGATATCGTCAGTCAACT
>JAISDX010000141.1 GCA_031264465.1 Deltaproteobacteria bacterium
ACAGGTTAGCATTTGGTTAGCACTGGACAGAAAAAAGGGTTCACGTCATTTAACGTAAACCCTTGATTTCGCTATGGTGGGCAGTACAGGACTTGAACCTGTGGCCCCCGCCGTGTGAAGGCGGTGCTCTACCAGCTGAGCTAACTGCCCGAACGCGAGAAGAGAATTACTGTATGTCGGTTGCTTTGTCAAACTCTTTTAGAGAAAAATTGGTCAAAAATGTTTTGCGGCGGGCCTTGCCTGACGGGGCGGATGTACCGGCTGACTGTAAACGGCTTTATGGACGCCGGCGGCGACGGCTACCCGCACCTGGCCGGCAAGGCCCGGCTGCAAGGCCGTGTCGCGCTGGAGAAGCGGTCATTGAACAGTTGCGGCGGAAAGACGTGGGCGGCTATCGGAACCCGAGGGCAGGATCGTGTTCAGGTAATGAAGCACAAGAAAATCTTCCGGCTCGCGGCGTCATGCGGACGACCGGGAGCCGGAAGATAAATTCTCAGAGGATACTCGGCACTGGACCAAGCCGGGAGGCCGGCCGGAAAATCAGACGCCGAGGTCGTTTACGTGCTTGGAGAGGCGCGAAACTTTACGAGCGGCGTTTTTCCAGTGAACGGCGCCCTTGGTGGCGGCAGCGTCGATCACGGATTTGGCGTTGTTCAGCGCTTCTATTGCGCTGTTGTTGTCACCGGCCTGCACGGCGGCGCGCACGTTCTTGATGACGTTTTTAATGCGGCTGCGCAGGGCGCGGTTACGGGCGGCCCTTTTCAGGCTCTGCTTGTGACGTTTTATTGCGGACTTGTGGTTAGCCAAGGTTTCCTCCAAAAAGAATAACAACTAATTATAATGAACGAACGGCGTTTATTACTGCCAGTCCGTTCCGATGTCAACCTCAAAAGCCGCCTTTCCAGGGAAACGCTGCTTAATGAGGATTTTTGTTTCCTGGCAAGCCCTGCTCTGGCAACCGAGTTCCGAGCGGAGCGAATTGTATCAAGACATACATGAGCTTCGCACGGGAGGAGCCTGACGCGGACAGGGAGCAAAAATACCATTAAGCTGTGTTTCCCTAAGTGAGCTCTTTTAAAAGTTTTTCCTTGACCTCGTTAATGTTCCCGGCGCCGTCGAGTTCAATGTAGCGCGTCTTGCCTGCGCCGGCCAGTTTCTTGAAGAAGTGCGCGGCGGCCAGCGTGCCGTTCTTGCCGTCGTAGTAAATGCCGTGCCGCTTGTTGATGGCGTTTTCGTCCTGGTCGTCGCCCCGGGCGGTCAGGCCGCCGCCGCACACCCGGCAGGCGTTGCCCTGCGGCTTGATGGCGTCGATATAGATGTTGTTGGGGTGGTTGGGGTTGTTGGCGCAAAGGCGCCGGCCCATGATGCGGTCCTTGGCGGTTTTGCGGTCCAGAAAAATTTCCACTACGTAATCCAGCTTGAGGTCGGATTTTTTCAGGGCGTCCCAAAGCTGCTCGGCCTGGGCCGGGTTGCGCGGGAAGCCGTCCAGGAGCCAGCCGTCTTTCTGGTGGGTTTTAAGGGTTTCCAGCACCATGGGGATGGTGATGGCGTCGGGCACGAGGTCGCCCCGGTCCATGTAGGCCTTGGCCTGCTTGCCGAGTTCGGTGCCTTCGCTGATATGTTCGCGGAAGATGGCGCCGGATTCAATGTGGGCCAGGTGGTATTTTTCCTTGATCAGATCGCCCTGAGTCCCCTTGCCGCTGCCATTGGGTCCGAAAATGATTATGTTCATGCCGACCGTCCTTGGGTTTATTGGTTCGGACAGTATAGCAGCAATGCGCGGTTAGTCAAAGAATTATAGCTTTGCGGGTGGGCAGGGCGGCAGGAATTCCACGCCGCCCTGGCGCGATACGGCGCTTTTGCCGCCGGGGAACTGAACCTGCTTGCCGTCGCGCCCGGCCAGCCAGGCCTGGTCCAGGGCCAGCAGGTTGCGCAGGAGCGGCTGCCCCGGCCCGAGCTGTTCCAGCTTTTGCTTGTAGGCGCGCAAGCGGGCGGCGCGGGGCAGGGCGGAGAGAAAATCGCGTTCTAGCGGCCCGGCTGGTGTAGCCGGCCGGCTGGCGGATTCAAAGTATTCCGCGTCGTAACGGGCCAGTCGCCAGAGGTCGGCGGCGTTTTTCAGAAAGGCGGGATTTTCGCGCAGAAACAGGGGCAGGATGTCGGCCCGCACCCGGTTGCGCAAATAGGCCGGGTCCTCGTTGAGCGGGTCGCGCACCCAGTCTTGCTCGAGCCGGCCGAGAAAGTTTTCCAGCTCCGCCCTGGGGGTGAGCAGGATGGGGCGCAGCAGGCGACGCTGCGCGTCCAGGCCGGCCATGCCGCCTAGGGCCGGCCAGCCGGCGCCGCGCATAAGGCGCATGAGCTGATCTTCGGCCAGATCGTTGAGCTGGTGGCCGGTGGCTATCCAGCGCCGTTCGTCTTCAGCCAGGAGTTCCGCGAAAAACTCCTGCCGGGCCAGCCGCCCGGCCTCCTCGGTACCGAGCTTGCGCTCCGTGCCCTTGGCCGCCACCTCCACCCGCCGGGCGTGGCAGGCCAGGCCGTATTCGGCGGCCAGAGCCCGCGCTTCCGCAAGCTCGCGGGCCGAACTGTCGCGCAGGCCGTGGTCGAGATGCGCCAGGGCCAGCGAACAGCCCAGGCGCGGCCGCAGAGCCAGAAGGATGAAGAAGAGCGCCTTGGAATCGGCCCCGCCGGAATAGGCCAGCACAAGCTCGCGCCCCCCGGGCGCGAACTCCAGCTCGCGCAGCACAAAGCGCTCCACCGCCAGGCAGAGGCGGGCCGCTTTGGGGGGCAGGTCTTGCAGCTTCACAAAATAAACCGGCTCAGGTCGGCGTCCACCTGCACGTCCTTGAGCTGGGAGCGCACGTAGTTCGGGTCCACGGTCATTTTGTGGCCGTACATGTCCGGGGCGTTGAAGGAGAGCTCGGCCAGAATTTTTTCCATGATGGTGTAAAGCCGCCGCGCCCCGATGTTTTCAGTCTGTTTGTTCGTCTCCTCGGCAAAGGAGGCGATTTCCTCCAGGGCTTCGGGGCTGAAATCCACGTCCAGGCCTTCGGTGGCCAGGAGGGCCGTGTACTGGATGGTCAGGGCGTTGTGCGGCTCGGTGAGGATGCGTAAAAAATCTTCCTTGTTCAAGGCTTTCAGCTCGACGCGCAACGGAAAGCGCCCCTGCAGTTCGGGCATGAGGTCGGAGGGCTTGCTGAAGTGGAAGGCCCCGGCGGCGATGAACAGGATATGGTCGGTGCGGACGGCGCCATACTTGGTGCTCACCGTGCTGCCTTCAACAATGGGCAGGATGTCGCGCTGCACGCCCTGGCGGGAAACGTCGGCCCCGCCGCGCTGGCTGGAGTCGGGCGCGGCTATTTTGTCAATTTCGTCCAAAAAGACGATGCCGGTCTGCTCCACGCGCTCGCGGGCGATTTCCACCACCTTTTCCTGGTCGATAAGGCGTTCGCTCTCTTCCTGCAGGAGGAGTTCGTAAGCCTCCTTCACCTTGAAGTGCCGGCGCTTGCGCTTGCCGGGGAAAATTTTGGAGAACATGTCCTTGAACTGGCCGCCCATCTGCTCCATGCCCGGCATGCTCATAATTTCCATTTGCGGGCCTTGCGAGACTTCAACCTCCATTTCCACTTCGCGGTCGTCCAGGCGACCGCCCCGCCAGAGATTGCGGAATTTTTCGCGGGTGGCGTCGGGTTGGGACGCGCCATCATGCTGCGCGGGGGTGACGTCGATGGCGCCGTTGCCGCCGGCGGCCCCACCCGCATAGCCGGGCGATGCTTCCGGGCGATGCGGGCCGCCAGACTGGGCGCCGGGCCGGCTGCCGGGCAGGAGCAGGTCCAGCAATCTCTCTTCGGCCTTGGCGTCGGCCTGGGCGCGCACTAGTTCGTTTTGTTCCGCGCGCACCATGCTTACGCCGGTTTCCATGAGGTCGCGGATCATCGACTCCACGTCGCGCCCCACGTAGCCGACCTCGGTGTACTTGGTGGCTTCCACCTTGATGAAGGGCGAAGCGCAGAGCTTGGCCAGGCGGCGGGCGATTTCCGTCTTGCCCACGCCGGTGGGGCCGATCATGATGATGTTCTTGGGGGCGACTTCTTCCCGCAGATGCTCGGGGAGCTGCTGGCGACGCCAGCGGTTGCGCATGGCTATGGCCACCATGCGCTTGGCGTCCTGCTGGCCTACGATGTACTTGTCGAGTTCCGCTACGATCTGCCGGGGGGTGAGGGTGGTGCTCATGGGGAGGTTTTCTCTTTTTAAAAGTATGCGCCGGCCCCGGCTTGTTCCAGCGCAATCTGGGGCAAGCCGGGGCCGGGCCGGTTTGGGTTTTTACTTGCCGCCGGAGGCAGCGGCGGTATCAACGGACAGGATGAAGCGCTGCCCGTTCCGGTAAACCTGGAGCATTACCGCGCCCTGCTTCGTGGACATGTCGTTCACGGTCCGGTCGAATTCGTCGGCGCCCTTGACGGAGTTACGCCCCACGGCCAGGACGACGTCGCCGCGCCGCAGGCCGGATTTGGCGCCGGGCTTGTCCGGCTCGACCTGGGTGATCAAAACGCCGCCCTGCTTGGGGTCAAGGCGCAGGCGGGAGAATTCCTGTTCGTTCAAGGCGCGGATTTGCAGGCCCAGCGGGTTGAGGTTTTCCTGCGGCTTCACTTCCGGCTTTTTGTCGGGTTCGTCCTGGCCGCCGCCCCGCTCGGACAGAACCACTTTTTTGGTTTGCTTTTTGCCGTCGCGCCACACTTCCACATTCACGGCGGCGCCCGGCTTCATGGCCGCGATGGTGCGCATGAGTTCGTCGGCGTCGGCAATTTCGCTTTTGTCGACCGTAAGGATTACGTCGCCCGCTTCCAGGCCGGCCTTGTCGGCGGGCTGGTCGGGCATGACGCCGCCGATGAGGGCGCCGGCCGCCTTGGGCAGGCTCAGAGCCTTGGCCGTGGCTTCATCCACGTTCTGTATGCTCACGCCCAGCCACCCCCGGCTGACTTTGCGGTCGGCCTTGAGGTCGTCGATAATTTCCTTGGCCAGGCTGGAGGGAATGGCAAAGCCGATGCCCTGCCCGTTGGCCGCGATGGCGGTGTTGATGCCGATAACTTGGCCGTCCATGTTCAGGAGCGGGCCGCCGCTGTTGCCGGGATTGATGGAGGCGTCGGTCTGAAGAAAGCGCACCAGGGTGTTGGAGCCGATATTACGGAGCTTCGCCGAGAGAATGCCGGCCGTAACCGTATTGTCCAGGCCGAAGGGGTTGCCGATGGCCACCACCCATTCGCCAACTTCCAGAGCGTCGGAGTCGCCGAACTCGATGTGGGGCAGTTCGTGGTCGGCCTTGATCTTGAGCAGGGCCAGGTCGGTTTCGCGGTCGGCGCCGACAACTTCAGCGTCGTAGGTTTCTTCCACCTTGCCGTTCTTGCCGCGAATTTTCACCTTGATCACGTCCGCCCCGTCCACCACATGATTGTTGGTGACGAGGTAGCCGTCGCCGGAAATAAGAAAGCCCGAGCCCATGGAGCTTTGTCTGCGCTCGCGCGGCGCGGACCTGGGCCCGCCGAAAAATTCGTCCATGAAATCGTCGCCGAACGGGCTCCCTCGGAAAAATTCGGGCGGGATGGGCATGGAGGGCTGGCGCACCGTGGTGGTGCGCTCGATACTGACGTTGACCACGGCCGGTCCGGCGTCTTTGGCCAACTGCACGAAGTTGGGCCGGGGCATCAGGTTTTGCGCCTTGCCGGGCAACTCCTTGAGGCTTTCGCCAAGGTTTGAAATGCTGTCGTTAAGATCCGAAAGCGTATCCGCCCGGGCGGCGCCGCCCAGGGAAAACACCAGGATAAAAGTAACGGCCAGGGTTTTGACAATGCTTGTTTGCTTCATGAACCGACTCCTAATATAATGCAGGACAGGCAAAACGTTAAAAAATAAAATAGGCGCAAAAGGGCCGAAGTAAAGCCGCCTGGTAAAATTTTTAACAGGCGCGCCGTGTTGAACACGACTTTATAGCGCAAGAACAGCTTGAATTGACAGGTCGAATTCCTGTGTTATAGGGTTATTAGATATGTACAAGAAAATTTCGACCAAAAAGCTTCAACCCGGCATGTATATAGTGGATACGGGAATTCCCTGGCTGGACAACCCCTATCTTTACTCCGCCGATACCGAGGTCACGGAAGCCCTCGTCAAGACCATCCTGAACGATGGTTTTCTTGAGGTGTACATTGATCCTGACCGCTCCCAACTCCAGATCGACTACGACGCGCTGGAGATTATCGAGAATCCTCCGGCCGAACCCGCCGCCGAACCGGACGCCCAGGCCGAAGAGTCCGCGCCCGCGACCACCGGCTATCCCATGCCGGATATTCCCATTCTGGCCGAAATGGACGCGGCCCGCAACACTTATGTCTGCGCTCTGGAGCAGGCCCAGACTTTCATGGACGGCATTCGCCGCAACGACAACGTGGATTTGCGCAAGGCCAAACCCCTGGTTGACGATATGCTAAAAAGCCTGGGCCGTAACCAGGACGCGCTGATGAGCCTTTGCAAATTACGCTCCAGAGATGACTATACTTATTCGCATTGTGTGAACGTTTCCGTTTTGGGCGCTGCTTTTGCGCGTCACATGGGCTTTCCGCCGGAAATTCAGCACGCTGCCGGCATGGCCGGTATTTTTCACGACCTGGGCAAGGCGCAGGTGCCGCTGGATATTCTTAACGCGCCCCGTGCACTGACTGAGCAAGAATTTGCATTTTTGCGCAAACATCCGCGCATGGGCTACGAGCAGGTAAAGAAAACGCCCGGCTTCAGCCAGGATATCCTCATGGGGGTGTACGACCACCACGAGCGCTTCAACGGTCATGGCTACCCGCGCGGCGTCTCGGGCGAAGCTGTCAGCGTCACCGGGCGCATCCTGGCCATTGCCGACGTCTACGACGCCCTCTCCAGCAACCGCTCCTACAAGGAAGCCATCGTGCCGCACCGGGTGCTGGGCATCATGTACCAGATGCGCGGCGAAGACTTTTTCCCGGGTTACATGGAGCATTTCATCCGCATGCTCGGCATTTACCCGGCCGGGAGCGTGGTGGAAATGCAGGACGGCACCGTGGGCGTTATTACCGGCTCCAATTCCGCTACCCCGACCAGGCCGCGCGTGCTCATCGTGCGCGACGCCGAAGGCTACCCCTGCCGCCCGGTGGAAATTGACACCAACCTGCCCGAGGTGCCGGCCATCCAGCGATGTCTCACTCCCGCGGAGACCGACGTGGACGCCACACTGCTTTTGGGCGTATACTGAGATATTTTCGAGACTGAAAATAATCAGGGCGCATCCCGTAGGGGGGTACGCCCTTTTTTTAGGCCGGACATAAAAATCTTGCCGCCAGGCGCGGGCTGGGCTATTATAAACAATTAACATACAAACCAGTATAACATAATTCAAGATCAAGGGGATTAAGGCATGAGCAACCCGATGGTACTGCTGGAGACCACTTCCGGCGATATTCTGCTTGAACTGTTCGCCGACAAGGCCCCCCTGACCGTGGAGAATTTTTTGGCCTACGTGGACGATGGCTTCTACGCCAATACCATTTTCCACCGCGTGATCAAAAACTTCATGATCCAGGGCGGCGGGTTGACTTTGCGGATGGAAGAAAAGCCCACCAGAGACCCCATTAAGAACGAAGCTTCCAACGGCCTTTCCAACGCGCGCGGCACCATCGCCATGGCCCGTACCATGGAGCCGCACAGCGCCACCGCCCAGTTCTTCATCAACACCGTGGACAACACCGGGCTGGATTTTACCGAAGAGAGCGTGCGCGGCTACGGCTACTGCGTGTTCGGCCAGGTGGCCGAAGGAATGGACGTGGTGGACAAAATTGCCAGGAGCAAGACCAGGAGCGTGGGCGACCACGACGACGTGCCGGCCGACTCGGTGCTGATTACCGCCGCCGGCCGTTTTGAATAGAAATCATTTCATATTTGCGAAATGACTTCCGGGATTGTTTAACTTGTAACATGCACTGGATTTCTCCATGCCTCAGAAAGGCCCGCATATTTCGACCCTGCCGGAAACGCTGATCAACAGGGTGCTGCACATCAACGAGGACGAGTTTGCCGAATGGCCCGAAGCCGTGCGCAAACTGGCCATGGAAATAGCCCAGGAGCTGTTCCTGGTGCGCTATAACCCCTTTGTGAAGCCGGACATGGTCAAGGCCAGCGTGCAAAAAAACTTCGAGAACCAGCGCCTGGCTCTGGACCTGCACTACGCCAACACCATCAACGAAGGCATCACCATGTTCTGGAGCGCCCACGACGCAGACATGGCCTTCCGGCGCGACATTGTGAACCGCCTTTACGAAGTGCTGCCCAGGGAAAACCTTGATCTGCGCCCGGCCTCGCGGGTGGAAAACGCCACCGACGCCACCGACCTGCGCCTGGAACTGCCGCTTTTGGTGGTCACGCCGGCCACGGAAGAGGAAGTGAGCGCCGTGGTGCGCCTGGCCAACGAGATGCAGTTCGCGCTGATCCCGCGCGGCGGCGGTTCCGGGCAGACCGGCGGGGCCGTGCCGGCCCGCAAGCGCTCGGTGATTCTCTCGCTGAACAAGCTCAACCGCATTCGCAATATCGACCTGGAGAAGCGCAACATCACCCTGGAGGCCGGGGTCATTACCAGTGACGCCATTGCGGCGGCGGCGGAAAAGAAATTGCTGCTTTCCATCGACCCGGCTTCCAAGACCGCTTCCAGCATTGGCGGCAACATTTCGGAAAACGCCGGCGGCCCGCTGGCCGTGGAGTACGGCACCACCATCGACAACCTGCTTTCTTACCGCATGGTGCTGCCCACCGGCGAAATTATCGAGATCAGCCGCAAGAACCACCCCCGGCACAAGATCGAGCTGGAAGACCGGGCCGCTTTTGAAGTGCGCGATTTGAGCGGCGGGCTGCGCAACTATATCGAGTTCAAGGGCCCGGAACTGCGCAAGCCCGGCCTGGGCAAGGACGTGACCGACAAAGCCCTGAAAGGCCTTCCTGGTGTTCAGAAGGAAGGCACGGACGGCATCATTACCGTGGCCACCTTTGTGCTGCACAACAAGTGCAAGCACGAGAGGGTGATGGTGATCGAGTTTTACGGCCGCTCCATGCACAACGCCACTCTGGCCATCAACGACCTGATGGCCATGCGCGAGGAGTTCCGCCGCCAGGGCGGGGTGATCAAGCTCACCATGCTGGAGGAATTCAACAGCAAGTATGTGCAGGCCATTGAATACCGCAAAAAATCCACGCTGCACGAAGGCGACCCCATTTCCGTACTGATCGTGCAGATAGACAGCGACGATGAGTACGCCATTGACGAGGCCGTGCGGGAAATGGCCGCCAAGGTGGATTCCTACAAGGGCACTGGCGTGTTCGTGGCCAAGGACGCCAAGGAGGCCGAGCTGTTCTGGGAAGACCGGCACCGCCTTTCGGCCATTGCCAAGCGCACTTCCGGCTTCAAGATCAACGAGGACATTGTCATTCCCATCGCGGCCCTGCCCGCCTTCGCGATTTTTCTGGAAGAGCTGAATATTGAATGCATGGCCCGGGCCTACCGTCGCGCCATGCAGGCCGTAAGTCTGCTCCGGGGCGTGGACCCGGACGACCCGGAATTTAACGGCGAATTTTCCTACGCCTCGCGCATTCTCAAGGGCGAAGAGGAAAAAATGATTTCCGACCAGGAACTGCAACTGCACGCCGTGCTGTTTTTGCGCAGCCTGCGCGAGCAGTACCCGCGCCTGGCCGGGCGGATTACCGCCATCGAGGAACACATGCTGGCTTCGCAAATCGTGGTGGCCAGCCACATGCACGCCGGCGACGGCAACTGCCACGTGAACATCCCGGTGAACTCGGGCGACCCGGACATGCTGCACGAGGCTGAACTGATCGCCGGGCGGGTCATGGAAAAAGCCAAGGATCTGGGCGGCGCCATTACCGGCGAGCACGGCGTGGGCATTACCAAAATCGCCTTCCAGGAAGAGGGCAAGATTGTCGAGATGCGCAAGTTCAAAGAGCTGGTGGACCCGCGCAACATCATGAACCCGGCCAAGCTCACCCGGCGCGAACTGCCGGTGAGCACGTTCACCTTCTCTTTCAACCGGCTGATCCAGGACTTGCAGCAAAGCGGCCTGCCCGGCAGGAACGCGCTCATTTCACTCCTGACCAAGGTGCAAATCTGCACCCGTTGCGGCAAGTGCAAGGAAGTGTGCGCCATGCACTACCCGGCTGCGGGCATGTTCTTCTATCCGCGCAACCGCAACATCACCCTGGGGGCCATTATCGAAGCCATCTACTATTCCCAGGTGAACGACGGCAAACCTGACCCGGCCCTGATGCGCGAACTGCACCAGATGGTCGAGCACTGCACCGGCTGCGGCAAGTGCCACGCGGTCTGCCCGGTGAAAATAGATTCCGCCGAGGTGGCCCTGGTGCTGCGCGCCCTGTTGACCACCGGCGGCGTGGGCGGGCATGCCATCAAGAACCTGGTGCTGAACTGGCTGGTGCAAAACCCGGCCCGGCGCGTGCCCATGGCCGCCAAGATGGCTTCGCTCGGGCAGCGGGTGCAGAACAAGTTTTTGCCCTTTGTGCCGCCCTTTATCAAAAATAAATTTGAAAACCCGCTTTTTGCCGGGACCGGCCCGGTGCCGGGCTACCGGCACCTGCGCGACGACATCAAGCTGGGCGGCGGCTCCATTTTTGTGCCCAAGGGCGAGGTCAAGGGTACGCTCTTCTTCTTCCCCGGCTGTTCCGGCATGCTCTTTTTCCGCTCCATCGGGCTGGGCGGCCTGATGTTGGGACTCAAGGCCGGCTGGGCCGTGGTCCTGCCGCCGGAAACCATGTGCTGCGGCTACCCGCTGCTTTCGGCCGGGCTGTACGACGCCTACTGCCTGAACCGTGACCGCAACATTGAAAAGCTTCAGGAATTGGCCGAGGAGTCGGCCAGGGCCGGCTACCCCATCAGCCGCATTCTCACCTCTTGCGGCTCCTGCCGCGACGGGCTGGAGCGACACCACCTTTCGGCCGTGTTCAACCGCACCAACCGGGCGGCGGATCCGGACGAGCCGCTGCCGGAAATTGAGCGCATGGACATCATCCAGATGCTCCTGGACGAATTGCCGGACATCGAACTGGCCGCGCTGCCCGAGCTTACCGGCGAAGACATGCCGGACGACGGCTTTCGCACCGCGCCGGTGCTTTATCACGCTCCCTGCCACGTGGAATACGTGGGCGTGAACAAGAAAAAAGCCGGCGACTCCTACGCCCGGGCCATTAATCGTTTTGCCGGGCTGGATCTGAAAGTGACCACGGGCTGCTGCGGCGAATCCGGCCTGGGGGCCATGAGCTCTCCGGCCATCTACAACAAGCTGCGCGCGCGCAAGATGAAGGACATGGCGGAAAAGCTGGAAGGTATGGAAGCCAGGGCTCCCATCCTGGTGGGCTGCCCCTCCTGTAAAATGGGCATAACCCGTTCGCTCCTGCGCATGAAGGAAAAGCGGCCGGTGCTGCACACGGCCGAATACCTGGCCCAGCGCTTTTTCGGCAAAGACTGGCGGGTGCGCTGTCGCAAGCTGGCCGCAGTTTCGGCCAAGGGCAAGGGCCGCAAGGGCATGATGGTGCGGCTGGTGGACATGGAAAGTCTGCCGAATTTGAGCCTGACGCAGCAAGAGCAAGATGACGACGAATAGCCCAAGCTTTGGGGAATGAATGTCAAATATTGTTAAATGGCTCTGCCTGGACTACGGTGAAAAACGCGTGGGCGTGGCCGTTGCCCGGGTGGAACCTGCGGAAGAGGGCGGGGCGGCTCCCCTGGCCTTCCCCCGCCCGGCCATTCTTCGCACTACCCGCCAGGCGCTTTTCGAGCGCCTCCTGGCGCTGCTGGAAGAGGAAAAGCCGGGCGCCATCTTACTCGGCCTGCCGCTACGGCGGGACGGCTCGGACAGTCTGACCACCCGGCAGGTGCGTAATTTCGCGGCCAGCCTCAGGCGGCGTTGCGGCCTGCCTCTCTACTTTATGGACGAAACCCTGAGCTCGGCCGAGGCCGAG
>JAISDX010000017.1 GCA_031264465.1 Deltaproteobacteria bacterium
ATTCGCTGTCGGTGTTGATGATTTCACGCCAGCGCGCGTGATTGTGGAAGTCTTCGCTGGCCACGGTGTAGCCGGGGCGCGGCACCGGGGTGAAGTTGAAAATCCAGAACACCGGGCGCTGCCCTTCGGTCTTGCGGGTAAAGCTGATTACGGACGAATGGTAGTCGGAGAAGTCGGCCCAGGAAAAGCCGTGCCAGTCGTGGTCGTCGCGGTGCATGGCCGGCTCGCGGCGCAGCGTCATGTTAAGGTCTCGCACCAGGTTGAGAATGCCCTGGTGGGAGGGGTGCCCCAGCAGCCCCCAATCCAGCTCCCGGTCTTCGGCCCATTCGTTCCACTGCCCGAACTCGCCGCCCATGAACAGGAGCTTCTTGCCGGAATGCGCCCACATATAGGCGTAAAGCAGACGCAAGTTGGCCATTTGCCGCCACATGTCGCCCGGCATCTTGGAGAGCAACGCTTTTTTGCCGTGCACCACCTCGTCGTGCGAAAGGGGCAGGACGAAGTTCTCGCTGAAGGCGTAAAGCATG
The DNA here is from genome assembly GCA_031264465.1 of Deltaproteobacteria bacterium. Lineage (GTDB taxonomy): Bacteria > Desulfobacterota > Desulfovibrionia > Desulfovibrionales > Desulfovibrionaceae > WRHT01. The sequence continues at coordinate 528 of JAISDX010000017.1, forward strand.
GAAAAAGTCAGGGTGCTGTGGTGGTAGGAACGATAGAGCGGGTCGGTGGCCATGTATTCCAGCGTGTCGTGCATCCAGCCCATGTTCCACTTGAAGGTGAAGCCCAGGCCGCCGGTGTAGTTCGGGCGGGAAACGCCAGGCCAGGCTGTGGATTCCTCGGCTATGACGATGGCGCCGGGGAACTGGCCGTGCACCACGGTGTTCAACTGGCGCAGGAAGTCGATATTTTCGATATTCTCCTTGCCGCCGTACTGGTTGGGTATCCACTCCCCTTCCTTGCGCGAATAATCCAGGTAAAGCATGGAGGCCACGGCGTCGATGCGCAGGCCGTCAAAATGGAATTCTTTCAGCCAGTATAGAGCGTTGGCCAACATGAAGTTGCGCACCTCGTGCCGACCGTAGTTGAAAATATAGGTGCCCCAGTCCGGATGCTCGCCCTTGCGCGGGTCAGCGTGCTCGTACAGCGCCGTGCCGTCAAAGCGTCCCAGTCCCCACTCGTCTTTGGGGAAGTGGGCCGGCACCCAGTCCAGCACCACGCCGAGGCCGGCCTGATGACAGCGATTGATGAAGCTTTTAAGCTGCTCGGGCTTGCCGAAGCGCGAGGTGGGCGCATAATAATGCCCGGTCTGGTACCCCCAGGAAAGATCCAGCGGGTGTTCGGCCAGGGGCATGAATTCGATATGGGTGAAGCCCAGGTCGGCCACGTAGGGGATCAGGTTGTCGGCCAGTTCGTCGTAGGAATAAAAAGAGAGTTCCCGCCCCGGATGCCGTTTCCAGGAGCCGGCGTGCACTTCGTAGGCGCTCATCGGGTGGCGCAAAATGTTGCCGCCGGCGCGCTTTTCCATCCACTCGCCGTCATCCCAGGCGAAGCCGAGCAGCCCCCAGGCCACGGAAGCGTTGCCGGGACGCAGTTCCGCGTAAAAGGCCAGGGGGTCGGTCTTGTAGACGATGCGCCCGTCCTGGCCCTTGACGCCGAATTTGTACAAATCGCCCGGCCGGACGCCCGGCACGAAGGCGGCCCAAATGCCCGAGTCCCCCACCGGGTAAAGCGGAAAATCGCCCCAGCGCCAGTTGTTGAAGTCGCCGGCCAAGTGAACTTCGCAGGCGTTGGGAGCCCAGACGGCGAAGCGGAAGCCCTCGGCCCCGTCCTGCGTTTCAGGGTGGGCGCCGAGAATGCGGTAGAGATCCCAGTGCTCGCCGCGGCCGAACAGGTAAAGGTCGAAAGGCTCGATAAAAACCGGCCTGGTATCGCCGGGTTTGAGGGTCTGCGTCATGATAAATCCTTACGGGCTAAAAAGCGTGCATTTCAGAAAGCTCGCCGTAAATGTTAATGTAGCTGCCGGCCGACCTTTCCCAGGAAAAATCCTTGTTCATGGCCCGGTGAACCATGTCCCGCCAGGTTCCCCGGTTGGTTTCCCAAAGGGAGACCGCTTCCAGCACCGAGCGGAAGAGCTGGTCCGAATCGCTTTCCCGGAACATGAAGCCGGTGGATTCCGACGAAGGCCAGGCGTCAATGGTGTCGCGCAGGCCGCCCACGGCCGTGGCGATGGGCGGCGTACCGTAGCGCAGGGCGTACATTTGAGTGAGGCCGCAGGGCTCGTAGCGCGAAGGCATCAAAAAGCCGTCACAGCCGGCCTGCACGCGGTGGGCCAGGGGTTCGGTGTACTTGACCACGGTGGCGTAACGGCCGGGGAACTCCTCGGCAAAGCGCATGGAAGTGGCCTCAAAGCCGGCATCGCCCTCGCCCAGGACGACCACGCCCACATCCTGTTTTATCAGGTCCGGCACGATTTCGTACAGCAGGTCAATGCCCTTTTGTTCGCGCAACCGCCCGATAAAGCCGAATACCGGCCGCTCGGTCAGGTGGGGCGACATGCCGAGCTCGGCAATGAGCGCGCTCTTGCACACGGTCTTGCCGCCCAGATCGCTGTCGGAGTAATGCTCGGGCAGGTAGCGGCTGCGCTCCGGGCTCCAGACTTCGTAGTAAACGCCGTTCAAAATGCCGGAAAGATCACGGGAGCGCCGGCGCAGCACGCCGTCCAGGCCGTAGCCGAACTGCGCGGTGAGAATTTCCTGGGCGTAGCTCGGGCTTACGGTGGTTATTTTTTCCGCGTAGTTCAGGCCGGCCTTGAGCATGCTGAAGTCGCCGTAAAATTCCACGCCGTTGGGGTTCCAGGCTTCGGCCGGCAGGCCGCAGTCGGTGAACAGGCGCGAGGAAAAACGCCCCTGGAAAGCCAGGTTGTGCACGGTGAAAACCGTGCCGGTTCCGCGCCAGAAAGGATCGATGCGGCGGTAATAATGGATGTAGGCCGGAATGAGCCCGGTTTGCCAGTCATGGGCGTGCACCGCCGCCGGGGCCTGCCCCAGGCGGCGGAGCAGGGCGAGAGAGGCCCGGCAGAAAAATATGAAGCGCTCGGCGTTGTCAAAATAGTCGCCGCTGGAAGTGTTATAGTAGGAGGCGCGGTCGAAATATTCGGCCCGGTCGATAAAGTAAACCGGCATGCCGTGGTAGAGCACCTTGTGCGCATCGGCCGTGATGGGCGCCCAGGGGTAGCCCACCGGCAGCCCGTAATAGCTTTCCTCTATTTTATACTTGTTCATGGTGCTGCGGTAGTACGGCAAAATTACCGCCGTCGGCTGGCCCATGTTATGCAGCGTAAGGGGGAGAGCTCCGAGCACGTCGCCCAGGCCGCCGGTTTTCGAGAAGGGGAACATTTCCGATGTTACAAAAAAAACTGTTCCAGGCATCAGCCCACACCTCGTCCTGTTTATATGTATCCGGCTCTTCCGCAGCGGCCGGAGGGCAATTCTCACTTTTGCACCGGAAAAAGGAATTATTGATCCGGCAGGCCATCCAGCTTGCCGTCAGCCAGCTTGCGCAAAAAATCAGCAATGACCCTGGCATGGTCAAAGGCCAGTTCCGGCAGTTCGTCCAGCCGGAAAAACCTGGCTTCGGCCGCGTCGTCGCCGCCCCGCACCCGGTCGGGCTCGGCGCCGGCGCCCCAATAAACCGTGCTGATGGTGTGCTGGCGCGGGTCGCGGGCCGGGTCTGAATATACTCCGACCAATCCCCCGAGCCGCACGGCCAGCCCGGTTTCTTCCAGAGCCTCGCGCACGGCGGCCTGATCCACCCGCTCGCCGTAGTCCACAAAGCCACCGGGCAAAGCCCAGCCCGGCGGCGGAAAGCGGCGCCTGACCAACACGATGCCCCGCTCCGGATCGTAAATAATCATGTCGGCGGTGGGGGCCGGGTTTCTCGGCTGGTCGAGCTCACGGCCGCAATATGGACAAGTGCGCCTATTCATCGGAAACACCTCGATAATTTTATTCCACAGGCAGGGCGGCGGCGCCCGGCGCCGTTTCCGGCGCAACTGCGGAGGCCGCTTCCGGCATGGAGGCGCCCTCCGCCTCTTCTTCCGGCAACGGCCTGTCCGTCAGCAGCAGATAATCTTCGCCGGCCAGCCGGAAACTCTCGACCAGCGCGAGCTCAGACCTGGCCTCGAGGTTTTCCCAGGCCGGCCGGCTGGTCAGCAAGATGAAATTATCGGCGCCTTCCGCCCCGGCCCGGAGGGCTTCTTCCGTTGCCGTACCCACCCGGCTGTTTGCGTAATAGGCGAAGGGAGCGCCGTCCACGCCCCAGGCAAGGGGCGTGTAGCCGTGCTCGACGTAACGCTCCAACTGCTGTCCATTTTCCGCCGGGCTGAGCAGTTTGCCCAGCGAGGGGGCGCCCAGGCCGGCCAGGGGACAGGAAATGCCGACCACCAGAACGAGGACGACCAGGAGAGTGCTTTCCGGGCGGCGCGCGTTCACCGGGCCGATCAGGAGGCAGCCGGCGGCCAGGAAGGCCAGGGAGATAATGAACACGCCGCCGATGTCCACGCCCAGCACCGGCAGCCCGAAGTCGCCAAGCCAGCCCAGCACCGATTCGGCCCGACCGCTGAAATACACCGGCAACACCGCGAAGGCGAAAGCCAGAACCAGGAAAAACACGGCCAGGATGCGCTGCAGGAGCATGTTCCGGAGCGGGGAAAGGCCCAGGATGATCCGCCCGGCCACGATGCTCAGCGGCGCGAAGAGCAGCAGGATGTCCAGCGGCGACTTGAGGCTGAGCAGGAAGAAGGAGAACAGGGCGCAGAGCAGGGCCAGCCAGACGAAGGCCAGGCCCTGGCGCGAGCCACGGAAGGCTTCTTTGGCCGCCAGGGCGGTTTCACGACTGGCCAGCCCGGGCCAGTTGGGGAAAATGGCCAGGAACACCCAGGGCAGCAGCAACACCGGCAAAGCGCCGAGATAATACCACCAAGGGCCGGAATAATCCCAGCCCAGCAGGATGGCGCCGATGAACTGTTCCCTGATAATGCGCACCACCACTTCGTAATGGCCGTCGGCCCAGATTACGCCGACCCAGAGCAGCACCGGCAGCAGGGAAAAAATGAAGCCGAGAAGGAAATCCTTGTGCAGCAGACGCCAGGGGCGCCCCTGCCAAAAGGCGAACAGCACCGAACACAGGAGGGGCAGAAGCAGACCGGGCAGCCCTTTGGCCAGAAAGGCCAGAGAAGCGAAGGCAAAGCCCAGCCCGATGTCAAACATGGAGGAAGAGCGGCGCAGGCCCTTGAACAGGAAAGCCTGGCCGGCAACCACCAAGGCGCAAAAAAACAGGTCCTGGCTGCCGTAGTGCAAGGTTCCGGCAAACAGGAACAGCCCCAGCAACACCGCCCCGGCCGCGAACACGCCGCGCCGGTCAAAATTGGCTACGCCGCGAGCCATGAAGAGCGTGGCCCAAAGCAACAGCAGACCGGAAAGGGCCGAACCCACGAAAATGGAAGCCGCAATCTTGTCAGCCAACTCAAAAGAGCCGCCGAGCAGAAAATCCGCCCCCGGCAGGCTGAGCAAATAATGCACGCCGGCCAGGAACCAGAAATACAGCGGCGGGGCGTCGAAATACACCTGGCCGTTGGAGTTCAGGATCAGCCAGTCGCCGTTCAGCACGCCGCGCAGGATGTCGGCGAACACGGTTTCTCCCGGCGCCCAAAGCGGGCGTATATCCTGCAAGGGGAAAAACATCTGGGCCAGCAGCAGCGCCGTCAGCACTAGCGGGCCGGCCAGGGCGCAAATGTCGAACAGGCGGGAAAGCAGCGTGGCCGGCGCCCGGGGCTCGGCCTTGAGGCGCGGGAATACCGGCGGCCTTTCCTTTGGCTTTTTGACCTTGGCCGGTCGCGCGGCCGCTGCCGGTCCGGCAACGGGATGCGCGGCCAAAGGGACGTCTTCGGAGCGAAGGCCAAAGCCGCTATCGAAGCCGCTCCCGGCTGCGCCCGCCAACGAAGAGGCTTCGTCATCCGGCACCCCGAAAAGATTGGTTTCGCAATGCTTCAGCCAGGCGCAGCCAGCTTCCGGCCCGTCGTCCGCGGGCGTCTCATTCACAGTCGGCGTAGCCGGTTCCTGATTGTAATCCGTACTTTTATACTCGTTGTTTTCGCCGCTCATGCGCATTTCCCCCGAGTGTCTTTAATTACCCGAATTTATTTTACTGACGATTGCTCTTTCCTAAAATATAAACTATACTGAAAAGTTCAATCATGCAAAATAAATCAGTTCGGTTGCAGCATCGGCAGATAGAGAAATTTTTTATGGCCTTAGCCTGTTTTGAACGGGACATTTCAGTGGGATGGCGTACCCGTTATAATCGTCCTTAATGCGGAATATCGCAAAGGTCTCCCCTTATCTGGGCATATCAAACGTCTAAAACACCAGGGGCGGTTTTTATTTTCCACCGGCTTCGGAGCCCGAATCGGGCGCCATGTACTTCAGCCATTCTTCGGGCCAAGCGTCTTCAAAGTCTAACCGCCCTTCGGGCCAGTAGAGGCATTCTTCCAGGTTCAGCCGGCCGTCCGGTTTGAACGGGGCGCCTTCGGCCTCCAGTATTTCCCGCTGGCGGCCGTTAAACAGGTGCGGCGCCATCTCGCCCAGACGGTTGACCACCCGATGGCAGGGCAGCCCCTCAGGGGCGGCGCCCATGGCATAACCCACGTACCGGGCCGAGCAGGCGTTGTCGAGCACCTGCGAAATTTGCCCGTAAGTCATCACTTTGCCCGGCGGTATGGTGGCCACCACCGCGAAAACACGATCAAAAAACTTCATGGATTTCCCGCCGCTTGAAAAATAAAATCACCGACGTCGGAAAATTTCATGGCCCGCTCCTCGCCGCGCAGGTAGCGCAGCGCGCCGGCGCCAAGGGCTTCCATCTCGTTTTCGCCGGCATGCACGAACACCGGCGCCTTCAGCCAAGCCGAGCGTTCGCGCAGCCCGTTTACAATCTCCCTGGAATGGGCCAGCGAGCCGGTAAGCCCGATGCCGTCCAGCGCGGCCCCGCCCAGGCCCAGCACCGCGGCCATGGCGCCGATTTCCTTGGCAATCTGGTAGAGGGTGGCGTTTAACAGCCGAGCGGCCGCTTCGTTGCCGGCCTTTACCCGCCGCACCAGTTCACGCCCGTCGGCAAAGCCCAGGTGGGCCATCCAGCCGCCCTGTCCGGCCAGTTTATTACGAATGGCCTCGCGGGTCCAGCGGCCGGAAAAGCACAGCTCGACCAAAGCCCGGGCCGGCAGCGAGCCGGCCCGCTCCGGGGTCATGGGGCCGTCGCCGTCCAGGGCGTCGTTCATGTCCACGATGCGGCCCCGCCGGTGCGCGGCTATGGAAATGCCGCCGCCCAGGTGGCAGATAATCAGCGAGCATTCCTGGTAATTTTTTCCCAATTGCGCGGCAATCTTGCGGGCCGTAGCCTTCTGGTTGAGCACGTGGCCGCTGGAGAGCCGCCATATTTCCGGCAACCCGGTAAAGCGGGCTTCGTCGCAAAATTCGTCGGAAACCGGCGGGTCCACGCAAATTGCCGGAATGCCGTATTTCTTTCCGATTTCATAAACCAGGCGGCTGCCGTTGCCGGTGGCATGTTCGCCGTAGTGCCCCGAGTCAATATCGGCCAGCATGGCTTCGTCCACCAGGTAAATGCCGCCCGGGACCGGCCGGGTGTTGCCGCCGCGCGAAACCAGGATGTCGAAGTCGCCAAAGGAAAAGCCGTGTTCCCGCAAAGCCTCGCTCACGGCTTCGCGCCGGTAGTCATATTGAGCCCGGACATCGGGAAAGGCGGCCAGTTCCGCGCGCGGGTGCGCGAGGCTGCGGCCGAGCACCGGGGTGTTATTATTGTAAACCGCAAGTTTGCTGGAAGTGGAGCCGAAGTTCAGGGCCAGGATGGTGAAAATCTTGCTTTTCATGCCTCTCCTTGCGCGATTTTAACGCATTTATAAACAAGGCCATTAATCAGCCGATCCGGCCCAGCAGCCGCAGCAGCCCGTCCATAATCGTATATGGATGCGGCGGACAGCCCGGAATGAACAAATCCGGCTTGAATTCGGCCGGCAGGCCCTGCCCGTGGCCGCCCAGCTCCCGGAACAGCCCGCCGGAAATGGCGCAGCTCCCCACGGCGATCACCAGCTTGGGCTCGGCCACGGCCGCGTAGCATTTTTGCAGGGCCAGGCGCATGTTGTCCGGCACCGGGCCGGTGACGAGCAGCGCGTCGGCATGGCGGGGCGAAGCCACAAAATCAATGCCGAAGCGCGGCAGGTCGAAAACAATTGTGCCGAGCACGTTGCAGTCGGCCTCGCAGGCGTTGCAGCCGGCGCCCGAAACCTGGCGCAGCTTGAGCGAGCGCCCGAACATGGAGCGCAAGCGGCCCCGCAGCGGAGTGACCGAGGGAACCGGGCTCAGGCCGTCGCCCGGGACGACGAAAAGATCTTCCCGGCGGCTGGCGGCCAGCTGATAATCCCGCGAAAAGGAAATCGCTCCGGCCGGGCAAGCTGCCGCGCAGTTGCCGCAAAAAATACAACGGCCCAGATCCAGCCGGGGGCCGCGCGCCGTGGACGCAATGGCCCCGGTCGGGCAGACGGTGGAACAGCGCCCGGCGCAAGTACCGCCGCTAGAAATAGAGACGCCAGTCGCCTGCCGGCAAAGAGCGGACGCAATGGCCGGCCGGCCCCGGAAGCGCGCCGGCAAAACCGGGGCGCCCTTCGGATAGGGCACCGTGCGTTTTTTCTGGCGCAAACGTTCAATAATACCGTGCAACATAATTGATTAAACCTTACAAATCCACGCCGCAGTAGGACAGGTTGAAACTCTTGTTGCAGAGCGGAAAATCCGAAATCTGCCCGCCGCGCAGAGCCATGGCCAGCCCCATCCAGTTGTGGAAAGACGGGTCCACCACCTTGTAACGCATAAAGCGCCCGTCCTTGCCGGTCAAAGCGACATGGCAGACTTCGCCGCGCCAGCCTTCCACCAGGGAAGCGCAAAGGCTTTCCGGGGCCAGCCCGTCGTTCGTGCGCACGGCGCAGGGCTCGCCCTCGGGCAGCGTGCGCAGCAGCCCGGAAATAATGAACGCGGAAGAGCGTATTTCCGCCTGGCGTACCCGAGCCCGGGCATACACGTCGCCGCTGTCCATGACCGGCGGTTCGGTCCTGAACTCCCTCAAGCCGGCCGGGGTGTGATAATAGCGGGCGTCCAGGCTCAGGCCGGAAGCCCTGGCGGCCGGGCCGACCAGCCCGAGATCGCGGGCCGCGTTGTGCGTGACCACTCCAATGCCCATCATGCGCGCCGTAACCGAGGGCGAATCCCACATCAGCTCCACGGCGCCGTGCACGTCGCGGGTGGTGGCTTCCAGCCGGCGCAGGAGTTCGCGGCAAAGCGTTTCGTCCAGGTCAAAACCGGCTCCGCCGGGCCGTACCAGCCCGCGGCCGAAGCGATTGCCGCAAATGACCGCGCTCATGTTCAAATAATCGCCGCGCAGCCGGCCGCAAAAAGAGGAAGTGGGCAAGTAGCCCATGTCGCCGGCCAGCGCCCCAAGGTCGCCGACATGGTTGGCCAGCCGCTCCAATTCGAGTGCCGCGGCCCGGATGGCCTGGCCGCGCGGGCTGGGCAGGAAGCCGGACAAAGCCTCGATAATCGCGCAATGCGCCCAGGTATGGGCAACGCTGCTGTCGCCGGCCATGGTTTCCAGCAGCGGCAGAATGGTTCGCCCGCCCGGCGCCCCGGCCCGGTTCAGCATATCTTCGACGCCACGGTGGTGGTAGCCCAGCGAAACTTCCAGGTGCATGACCGTTTCACCCAGGCATTGAAAACGAAAATGTCCGCACTCGATCACTCCGGCGTGAATGGGCCCGACGGAAACTTCATGCACGTCCGCGCCTTCGACCCGAAAAAACTTGGTCCGGCCGATACTGTCGCCAGGGTTTTGTTCAGGGCTCCGGCCGGGGCCGGTATAGCGTAGCGGTTTGAGCCAGGGGTGCTTTTCCGGCCGCACCTGGAACTGCTCGTAAATTTCGCGCTCAAACAGGTGCAGGGCCGGAACTTCCGGCGTCAGCGAGGGGTAGCTCTTGCCGACGTCCATTGCGGCCATGGCCAGAGCCGCCCCGGCCTCCCTGGCCAGCAGCAGGCCAAGACGCAGCGGAGCGCTCGGCCCTTTCGGGCGGTACCCGAAAAACGCGCACACCCTGGCGCCGGCCGCCAATTCGCTTTGCAAGCCCGTAACCATGGAATGGTATTCAAGCACGGGGATGTCTTGCAAACGGCAGACCGCTCCGTTGGAAAAAGTCAAAAAGTTGCCCATGCCCATGCCCATCTTTTAAAACCCCGCAATGCCGCCGGCCGCCGCCAGCAGCAGTTCCTTGAACCAGGCCGGCTGAAAAACGCCCAGCACGGCGCAGAGCGCCAGCAGCACCAGCGGCGAAACAATGGAAAACGGGCGTTCGCGCAACGGCGAAACGCCGCCCTCGGTCCGGCCGGTGTGCCCGTCTGAAGCCAGGCTGGCCGGCGGCTGCCCCAGGAACATGCGCAGGCAGGCCCAGGCCAGGCCGGCAAAGATAAAAGCCAGGCTGAACAGGTAGATTAAAGCCGTCAGACTGAAGCCGTCCCGCAAAAGGGCGCGCAAGATGGTGAACTCGGAAGTGAAAATCCCGAAAGGCGGGCAGCCGGCCGCCGCGAAAAAGCCGGCCAGCCAAAGCGCTCCCGTCCAGGGCAGCACCCGGCCCAGGCCGCTGACCAGGCGCACGGCCTTGCTGTGATAGGTGAACAGGATGTTGCCGGCCAGCATGAACAGCGCCGCCTTGGCCAAAGAGTGGCAGACCAGTTGCAGGAGCCCCCCCCGGACCCCAAGCCCGCCCAGGCCGATGCCCAGCAGGATCACGCCCATATGTTCGACGCTGGAATAAGCCAGCATGCGCTTGTAGTCACCCTGCCCCACAATGAACAGGCCCGCTATCGCCATGGAAAAAAGCCCGAAAATAACGAACAGCTCCTGGCTGAACTCGCCGAAACCGGCGGCCAGGCTGAGCTGGTGCAGGCGCAGTATCCCCAGCAGGGCGCAGTTCAAAAGCGCCCCGGAAAGCAGGGCCGAAATGGGCGAGGGAGCTTCGCTGTGCGCGTCCGGCAGCCAGCTGTGCATGGGGGCCAGGCCGGTCTTGGCGCCGTAGCCGATAAAGATGAAAATGAACGCGGCCTTGAACCAGGCCGGGTTCACATGCCGCGGGTCGGCCAGCATTTCCTGCATGGTCATGCCCACGTTGGGCCGGCCCGGCACCTGCCAGGCCACGTCCAGCAGGAAGTTGCCCAACAGGGCGAAAGCGATGCCCACCGAGCAGATGATTAGGTATTTCCAGGTGGCTTCCAACGATTGCGCGGTGCGGTGAAAGTAAATGAGCGGCGCGCAGGCCAAGGTGGTGCCTTCAATGGCCACCCAGAGCAGGCCCAGGTGGCTGGAAACGGCCACCAGCACCGCCGTGCCCAAAAAGAGCAGCAGGCAGGCCGTGAACACCGCTTCCGGCACGTTGGTGAAGTGCAGCCGGTTGGGCAGCACCACCGCGTGTTCGCCCTCGCGCACCAGGTAATCCATAATGTGAAAGGAAATTACGAAAAACAGCAGGCAGGTGACCAGGAGCACCAGAAAGCCCAGGTCGTCCAGGGCCAGCACGCCCCAAAGCGGCCCGGCCCCGCCGGCCCGGCAGCAAACGGCCAGGGCCAACTCGGCGGCGGCGGTAAGCGGCAGCAGCAAACGGCGCACTTTGTCGCTGTAAATGAAAAACGCGGCCACGCCCGCCAGAAAGGGCAATATTACCAGTACCGCCAGCATGCTAATCCCGCAGCGAATTGATGCGATCCACGTCCGTGGTGTGCACGGCGCGGTTCAGATGATAAACAGCCAGAACCATTACAAAAATACCCACCCAAATGTCCAGCATCACCGTGAGTTCCAGCCAGTAGGTATCGCCCCGCACCAGGGGGATGCCAAGCAGGAAGATGCCGTTTTCCATGACCAGATACCCCATGATCTGAGTCAGGGCCTTGCGCCTGGTTACGATAAGCAGGAGCCCGGTCAAAATGGTGCCGAAAGCCGGAGCGAACAGGGCCAGGAAGAGCGGGTTGGCCGGGGTGGGCATGCTCACGGCCAGCCAGAGCGCGAAGGCGAAGCCCAAAAGTCCGGCCAGGATGGAACGGGTGTAGCCCAGGTAAGGCGGCACCGGAGCCGAGGCCGGCAGCGAACGATGCGCCCGGCGCAGCATGTGCGGCAGGGCGATGCCCTTGATGAACAAAAAAGCCAGGGTCAGGGCGAACAGCGTCCAGGCGGCCACGTCCCATTCCATCACTAGGGGCAGGAATGAAATGGCCGCGCCCTGCAAGGCCAGAAGGCGGATGCAAATTTGCTGCCTTTCGGCGGCGAGGAGTCCCAAGTTCAAAATCAGAATCAGACCGAGGATGGCCTGCACCCAGGGCGACAAGCTGAACAGGGGTAACGATACCGGCATCACATCACCTCAGGCAGAGCAGGCAGGCCAAAGCCGCCAGGCCGAAAGCCAGTGAAAGAAGTTGCGGCACCCGAACCAGGCGCAGACGGGCCATGATCGATTCCACTAGCCCCACGGCCACGGCCATGCTGAACACGCTCAGGAGCACGATCAGGTAAGAGGACCAGATGGGCGGTAACAAAAGGCTGCCCACCACCACCGAAAAAAACCAAAGTTTCAGGGCTGCGGAATATTCGATAAAAGCCAGGTCCACTCCGCTGTGGTCCAGCACCATGACTTCGTGAATCATGGTCAGTTCCAGGTGAGTGTTGGGGTCGTCCACCGGAATGCGGCTGTTTTCCGTAAGCAGAACCAGAAATAGCGAGGCGGAAAGCAGCAGCAGCACCGGACGGTCCAGCGGCGGCACGTTCCAGGCGTCTGGCAGGAGCATGGAGGAAAGGCTGTAAGAGCCGCCAATCATGCCCAGCGGTAAGAGCGAGAGCAAAAAGACCGGTTCGGCCAGGGCCGAGAAAGCGGCCTCGCGCGAGGCTCCCATGCCCTCGAAGGCCGAGCCGGTATCCAGGGCGGCCAGGATGATGGCGAAACGGGACATGGCCAGCAGGTAGGCGGCCAGAATAAAATCGCCCTTGAAGGAAAACAGGGCCGACCCGCCGGCGGCCGGCAACAGGCACAGCGCGGCCAGCATGGCGGCCAGCCCCAGCATGGGGCCGGCCCGGAACACCCAGCTTGTGGTGTGCGAGTAAACCGCGCCCTTGCGCAGCAGCCGGGCCAGGTCAAAATAGAGCTGGAAAAGCGGCTTGCCGTTGCGGCCGGCCAGGCTGGCCTTGACCCGGCTGATCACCCCGGGCAGGAGCGGAGCCAGGAGCAGCGCCAGGAAAATATGCAGGATGGCCTCAGTCATGGCCGCCCACCTTCCAGGCCAAAAGGGCCACCAGCACCAGCAGCATATACAGTATGTAGCCGTTCACCCGCCCGTGCTGCAACCGTTTGCACCAGTTGGCAACTCCCAGGCAAATCAGGAACAGCGGCCGGAAAAAGCCTTCCTTGATGCGGTCGGGAAAGCTCAGGTACGCTCTGGCGCCGGCCGGGAAATAATCGCGTATTTCCGGCAAATGCGCCTGCCCTCCCAAAAGAGCGCGCATAAAATGCGAGGCCGGCTGGGAAAAGGAGCCGCCGCTGTACTGCATGCGGGCGCTGGGCACGGCATAGCCGCAGTCCCAGGTGGGCGAGTTTTTTACCGGGCGGCCGCGTAAAAGGAGCGAGCGCAGCAGCACCAGACCGCCGAGCAGCAGCAAAAACACCAGGAACACGCTGTTGACGGACGTTAAAAGCTGCACCGGGGCAATATCGGCCGGGCGGAATACCTGGGCAGAAAAACCCAGTTCCGGCACCACGAAGGAAGTGATGACCGAAGCCAGCCAGGGCGCGGCAAAAGCCGCGGCCAGGCAGAGCAGGCAGAGCGCCAGTTGGGGCAGCCGCTCCAAAAACGAAACCGGCCCCGACTGCCGGGCCGCTTCCGAGCGGGGCTCTCCCAGGAAGGCCAAGCCGTAGAGGCGAGTGAAACAAAGCAGGGTAAATCCGCCCACGGCGGCCAGCACCGCCAGCCCGACCCAGTAGATCAGCCCGGCAAAATCGCCCTGGCTGCCGCCGGTGGCCAGGGAAACATACAGGAAAAACTCGCCGGCAAAACCGTTGAACGGCGGCAAGGCGGTAATGGAGGCCGCGCCCAGGGCAAAACAGCAGCCCACCACCGGCATGCGTTTCTGCAGGCCGCCCAAGCGGGAAAGCTCGGCCGTGCCGGTGCGGCTGCGCACGGAACCGGCCGAAAGAAAGAGCAATGCCTTGTACAGGCTGTGATTGAAGAGGTGCAGCAGGCCGGCGGCAAAGCAGAGAATGCTCAGGCCGTGACTGCCGGCAACGGCCGCATAAAGGCCGAAACCGGCCGCCAGGTGCACAATGCCCATATTTTCCACGCTGGAATAAGCCAGCGAGCGCTTGATGTCATTCTGGATCAGCGCCAGTAAAATGCCCAGCAAGGCCGAAAACGCGCCCAGGACAATCAAAAGATAGGCCCACCAGAGCTCGGGCGGCCCGAAAAACTCCAGGCAGCGGAAAAGCCCGTACACCCCGGCGTTGACCATGGCCCCGGCCATGAAGGCCGCAACGTGGCTGGGCGGCGCCGGGTAGGTTTCCGGCATCCAGACGTGCAGGGGCATGAGTCCGGCCTTGGCGCCGAAACCCAGTACCGCCAGGACGAACATCACCCCGGTGCCTCCCAGCGCTCCTCCCAGGTCCCCGGCCATGATCTTGGCGGTTTCAAAATCGGCAAAAGCCAGGGAACCGCCGGAGCGGGCGGCCAGCAGCGCGAACAGGGCCAGCAGGCAAAGGGCGCCCAGATGCGCCGCCACCAAGTAAATCCAGGAAGCGGTGCGCACTTTCAGCTCTTCATCGTGCAGGCTGATCAGGAAAAACGGCGCCAGGGACATGATTTCCCAGGCCAGGAGGAACAGGAAGGCGTCGGCCGCAACGATCATCAGCACCAACCCGGCGGCCAGCAGATTGAAAAACAGCCATTGCACCCCCAGGTGGCGGCGCCCGGGGTCGCTATCATGCACACGGGCCAGGTAACCCACGCCGTATATGGCGCACAGCCCGGCCAGCAGAAAAATTGGCACAAGAAAAAAAGCGGACAGGGCGTCCAGACGAAAGAGAGCCCGCCCGATGGGCAACGCGCCCAAGTCCAGGTAAAAAACGGCGGGCTGAGCCAGAATACGCGCCGCAATGGCCCGGACAGCCGGGATGAGCCCGGCCAAAGACGCCAGCAGCGCGAACACGGCCCCGATTATTGAGGCTCTTTTACCCCGCCCGGCCAGAACGGCGCATAAACCGCCCCCGGCGAAAAGAAACAGGGAACACAGCAGGAAAACCACGGTAAAACCCTCCGCGCGCGGTCCTGGGAGTATTTGGAAACAGGCCAATTCCCGCCCTAACCGCAACGCAAAAACGCCGCAAACCTACTCGCTGCCGGGCTAAAAAGCAATAGCAAAAGCGTGTTCATCGGAATAAAGGATTTTTTTATCAGACCGCAGGGCTCCGCTTGCGCGTCCGTACTCCGGCCAGCTTAACCCTTTTGGGCGGGAGCTTTCTTGGCGGCGGGCTTGGCGGCCATTTTTTTGGCCGCCGTGGCAGCGGGCTTTTTGGCGGCGGCTTTGGCCGGCGCCTTCTTGGGAGAGGCTTTTTTCTTTTCGGTCGCCTCCTTGTTCTTGTGCTCTTTCAGGAGCTTGTCCAGGGCATCCAGCGTTTTGGAGGAAAGCTTGCGGTCGCCGCTCTTGATGGCTTTGCCGGCTTGGTTCAGGTATTGCTTGGCTGCGGTAAGGGCTTTTTTGGTGCGGTCGCTTTCCGCAATGGAGGCGCGCACGCTTTCGTAGCCGCCCATGATGGCGTTGGAGATGGTTTGCAGGGTGGAGCCGTCGTTTTTATTCAATTCTTCCCGCGCGGACGCAGCCATGGCCTGAAGTTTGGTGATGATATCATTCTTTTTCATGTCGGATTACCGCCTTTTTTAGAAATATATATCCGAATTCGTGGTGGATCTACAGTTATTAGAGATTTATAATCGTCTGTTTTGCGTAAATCATGGCACGCTTAAACACCGTAAGTAGCCGGGTACGCTCCGCTTCTGTTTGCAGTTGGTTAGCGCTGGACAGAAAAAAGGGTTCACGTCATTGAACGTAAACCCTTTATTTTGATATGGTTGCGGGAGTAGGATTTGAACCTACGGCCTTCGGGTTATGAGCCTCCTGCACAACATTCCCCTAAAGCTTAAAATCTAGCAATAGCAAGTAATTATGAGCATATGCTTCATGTGTATGCTCTCTTCTTTTGTACCCGAAATCAAGGTTTTTCTGCTTGGAGGGTAGTAATGGGGTAATAAAATTCTACCTAATTGGCACATCATTTCAAATGGTTGTGCATCTAAGAATATCAGAGGGATGCTCTATGGCAGCAACCTACCAACGAGTCAGTCAAAACAAATGGGAAGGGGTCTATTACCTTGAGAGCAACTCCAAGAACTTCAAGGGTAAACCGGATATCTGCTATGTGGTCAACTTCAAAATCTCTGGTCGGAAGATATGGGAAAAGGTGGGCTGGAAAAGCAATGGTATAACCCCTCAAGCTGCTCAGCAGTATCGGGCAAAACGTATTCAGGAGATTCAGCTAGGCACTCCAATACTCACAGCATCAGAACGTAAAACCGAAGCTCTCAAACGTAACCGAACCATAGGAGAGATAGCAGATGTTTACTTTGATACCAAGGGCAATGGCCTTAAAGGCTTCAAAGCAGATAAGAACAGATACAACAAGCACATAGCTCCAATCTTCAAAAATCTGCGAGTACCAAGTCTAACCCATTTTGATATGGAAGCCCTCAAGAGAAGCATGACAGGTAAAGCAGATGCTACGGTCTGGAACGCTTTAGAACTGGTTCGGAGAATCATCAACTTCGGAGCTAAATCAAATCTCTGTCCTGCTCTTTCTTTCATCATCGAAATGCCACGAAGAGACAACGAGCGTGTTGAGTATCTGACCCCAGAGGAAACCAAAAGATTTTTGACCACCTTGGATGCCAATCCAAATCAGGAAGCCTCAAGGATGCTCAGACTTGCTTACTTCACAGCTATGCGTAGAGGAGAGATATTCAAGCTGGAAGACAAAGACTTGGATTTCCACTTCAACCTTATCCGAATCCGTGACCCCAAGGGCAAGAAAACTGTATCTATTCCTATGAACTCTATAGCCAAGGAGATTATTGAAACTCAATTACAATACGAGACAAACGCTTTCCCGGTAGTCCGCACCTATTTCCGGGTAAAGGAGGAGGTCAATGGGTTGATTGTAGTGCTGTGGACAAAATAAAAGAAGAAGCCAACCTCCCCAAAGAGTTTCGCATTTTTCATGGCCTTAGACATCACTATGCCGTCACCCTTGCCAACTCCGGTCAGTTCACCATAGACATGATAGGAGACTTACTCACCCACAAGAGCACAGCCATGACAAAACGCTATGGTCAGTATCTACCGACAACCCTACAAACAGCAGGAGCAATAGCTGCTACCTTGTTGAGCAGGGAATCATAGTAGGGATAGGCATAAGTTAACCAATAAACCAAAGGCATTTTTTGCACGATAACCAGTCAGGGCATACCCAAGGTCATCTTTTAGATTATCGTCGATTCCACAGCAATATAGCTATTAATAGAATAAGGCAAAATAGATGCAGGCACATCCTGTCTGTCAGTCTTGCGTCTGAATGCTCTGGATAAGCTCGACAAGTGAAATCTGCAAACCATTTGCGAGCTTTTCCAGAGTTGAAAGCGTAGGAGAAGAAGGGGTTTGCCCTTCCAGTTTTTGAAGGTACTTGTAATCCACCCCTGACCGTTGAGCCAGTTCTTCTTGAGTCAGATTCTTTTCAGCTCTCAACCTTTTTAGGGTGTTGGAGAAGTCTCGGGTAATTTTGTCCATTTACAAATTATGAGGGTGAAGCTAGAGTTCAGACACCGCATATGTACGGTGAAGCTCTTTGGAAAGCTAACTTCAAAAAGCTGTAAAAATGAGGACAATACGATGCTACGCTTATTATTATCAGCACTATGTAGTGGATTAATAGGAATACTTTCTAGTACATTTTGGCATGAATCTATTGGCAGAGCTTTGATTGGCACAAAAGACATATGGGGATACAGGTGGAATAGTAATAGTGAAGAGGTGATTACTACAATATTAGTTTTTGCTTTATTCTTTTTTATCACTTTTGCTGTAACATATTATAAAATATTCAAAAGAATAACTACATTCAAAAACACAGCTATGGGTATAGTAGCTAGTTCAAAAGATATTATACATTCAAAAAATATCTCATTTTCCGATACAGATAAAAGAGATATTCAATATTATGGTCAAGCTGAAGAAGAAATTAATAATGGAGAAGTTCAGAAAGATTTATGGTCATTAGCTCTAGTAAAGGCAAAAGGTAAAGAAGAATTACGGAAGGTGGAATATATAAAATTAAGAGTAAAGCAGCTTCAACAATAATATTAAAACGCCTAGCTATAGCGGCTACAGGCTTACATTATATTTTTTTAGTAATTCAAGATAGTTAAAAATTCGTGACAAAATATATGATGTGCTGACAGCATCAGTACTATTCAAAAAATATAATCACACAAAATATCCCCCCGACTATCATCATCAAAAACTACCTTTTTTATTATACCTAAATACTAACCATTCATTATCCAACACGATGCCTTAAATGGATATTAAATAGTAAATACATCTGTAATATTAATACAAGCTTATTGTTCCTCTATATGTCTCCTCAAAATAATACAAATATTCAATCCCAAAAAACCTCATTGAGTACTGCTCTGGAAATGGGTGGTTAGAAAATAAGACGATGAAGAGACTTCCTGTTAAGACAGTCTGAATTAGAGGTGTCGACTAGTTAAATATAACTTGATGACATTACGGTTTAAGCATCGAAAACTTTCCAGATGACCTCTGCATCATAAAAAACATTATCGTCGATTCTAGCATGTTCTGTTGATTATAGACTTATGCAAACGAGCAAACTTTTGAACCACCATATTCCCCTAATCATTCTTTCTCGATGGTGATACGAAATCCGGTCTGGTCGTAAATTTCTTTCTCAACAATTTTTGTATCAATATCCCTTTTAGAGTAAACCGCATCAAGAACTTCAATGGCCTCAGAAGCTTCATTATTTCCAAGGGCATCAATCATGGCCTGCCTGATTTTTCGTTCATACCAAGTCCAGACAAAGAAAAAGATACTGGCCTTACTACGCATATCTTTAGAAGTCTCTTTACTCTCAGTGTCCAGCCAGTCTATTTCTTCCGGTAGGTCTTTTCGAGTTTTTGATTGTTCCTCAGCCCTTTTCAAAACTTTTGGGTCATTCTCTTTAACGTACTTAAGAACCTCTCTGCGAAGTCTGTCAGATTCAGCTTGGAATACTTCATAGTGCTTATGCTGCCTTATCCCTTTCATGGAACCATGAGCAAAAGCAGTAAGCCTAGCCTTCACATCATCACGAGGGATATTTAAATCATTTGCAATCTCAGTCCTTATTTTGTTTTTGAAGTCAGGGTCATGGGCATAGTTCCACATCATTGGATATTCATTGGATGTAGCATTGATTAGTTGTAGCGAAATCGATTGCAATGCTGCACTCATATCATATCCAATATACCCTAGCTGTGAACGCTCGTAGGAACGTAAACTACAAAAAATATTATACGTTCTTCCATTGTATTCATCAGTTTTTGTCGATTCATGCTTTATAGGTATAATTATAACATCTTTATCAATCTCAACCATCCTTAGTAAAATACTGAATATTGAATTAATTTCAAAAGTCTTAAGAATATTTATATCTACAAGACATCTTGGATATATATTATACTCACGGACAACATGAAAAGGCTTCTTGCTTGTGGTATTTTTTGTGCCATTTGAGAGAGACATATAGGGTGAAGAAGAAGGAAAGAAAGAAGAAAATAATTCAGGATTATTAGTAAGCTTAGTTAAGAAATATTCATTTGATATTTGTACATACGTCTTTAAGATGTCTGTAGGTGTCCACCTCTTAGAATATTTATCTGACTGGTAATCATCTGAACGATTGAAGCATTCATCCAACATCGTCTTATCTTTAAGAAGATACTTTGAGGATTGATTCTCTGAATTAATATTTACACTACGCTTCTTATATCTACATATCATCTTATATACACTGGTTAAATGCCTACCTATAGTCCATACTGTCTTCAAACTCTTAGCATTATCCAAGATCTTAGTTTCAACTTTCAGATAGGAACCAAGAATCACACCAAAAAGATGTTCTAGAGCGACTTTATCCTCACCTGAGATTGATGTCATTCCAATCTCTATACTTTTTTCAAGGACAAATTTTTTATCATCATCCGGTGTATCACTATCCTTTGACCAAAGCTCATCAATCATTTGGCTTTTGTTATGGATAGTTCCTTTAGACAGTTCGGAAATCAAAGCTAGTTCTGACTGATTGAGACTGAGCTTTACCAGTTTGAAGCCTTGAACAGTTTTCCTTAGTTGTTCATTCTTAGACTTGAGAGGAGACACAGAACCTTTAGCTTTTGTAACCATACAACCCAAACCTAGGAGGATTAGAAAGTGTAATGACTTAGCAAAGATATGTTTCAAGATAGGTCTAGGCAGACCTTTCAAGCAGGGTAGCAATAGGGTAATAAAAAGAAAAGGTACTTATGAACTATCTCCATAAGTACCTGATTTTTCTGGTTGCGGG
>JAISDX010000080.1 GCA_031264465.1 Deltaproteobacteria bacterium
GAATGGCTGAAGCTCACCCGGGAAAAGGAAGTCGCCCCCCTGGGCAACTGGATTATGCACCGCCACCTGGAAATTTTCCGCGCCAACCCGGACCTGAAATAAGCCGCCCGTCCGCTAAAACCGGGTGCAGACCGGCTCGAACCGGCTTGCACTCCGGCCGCCTTGGACGAGCCGCAAGGGCGGGGCAAGCTCGTTTTGCAATCGGAGTTTTGAAATTACGGACTTGCTTTTTCTTCTTATTAAAAATTATACTTGAACAGCTATCAACAACTCTGGAGCACTGCACGCTTCAAATAATTGCTTAACGGCCGGCGCGAGCGCCGGCGCGGGGAGGAAATTTTGGACAGTGACGGCGGCAGTTTGTGGCACAGGATAACCAGATTTTTCAACGCCAAGGGCAGCGACAACGTTGAGCAGGCCATTATCGAAGCCAGCCACGAAGGCGCGCTGCAAGCCTACGAAGGCTCCATGCTCCTGAGCATTCTGCACCTGGACGAACTGCAGGTGCAGGATATCATGACCCCGCGCACCGACATCACCGCCGTGGATTCGACAAGTTCCATCGCCCGGGCGGTGGCGGCCATTGCCGAATCCGGCCATTCCCGCATCCCGATTTACCTGGACAACCGCGACAACATCGTGGGCATTGTCTATTCCAAGGATCTGCTGCGCGAGGCCATGCTGCCGGAAAACCACTCCAAGCCGGTCTCCAGCGTGACGCGCCCGGCCTTTTTCGTGCCCGAAACCAAAAACGTGCTGGAACTGCTGAACGAGTTCAAGACGAAAAAAACCCACCTGGCTGTCATTCTTGACGAATACGGCGGCACCTCCGGGCTGATCACCATTGAGGACGTGCTGGAGGAAATAGTCGGCGACATTGAGGACGAACACGACGCCCCCAAGGAAGCCGACGTGACCATGCTGGAAAACGGCGGCGCCCTCATTGCCGGCCGCGCCTATCTGGAAGACATCAATGACGCGCTCGGCCTCAGGCTGGAGTCAGACGAAGTGGATACCATCGGCGGCCTGCTCTCGCACATCGCCGGCCGCCTGCCCATGCCGGGCGAAGACTTCATCCTGAAGTACCAGGGAGGCGAAGCCGTGTTCCGGGTGGAGGAAGCCGACAGCAAACAGGTGCATAAAGTCCTGGCCTACAAGCTGGAACCCGGCCAAAACGCAACGGCGGCGGAAGGCGGCGGCCCCGGCCTGGCGGCCAACGCCGGGCCGGGCGCCGGCTGAGGGCCGTCTTCAAACCCGCGGGCGCTCCGGCGCCCCGCACAACCCCAAGGTCTATTTGAGCACAATGCGTCCCAGCCCGCGTGAACTTTGCCTGATTCTTGCCGCCGCCCTGGGGTACTTCCTGGCTTTTCCCAACCCCGTGGCCCAACTGCCCATTCTGGCGCTGGCCACCCCGGCCTGCCTGTTCCTGCTGGCGGCGGAAGCCGGCGGCCGGGCCAGGGCCGTATTTTTTTCCTTCCTCGGCCTGCTCCTGGGCTCTTCCCTGGCCCTGTACTGGCTGGCCATACCCATGCACAACTTCGGCGGCGTGCCCTGGCTCCTGGCCGCCTTTTTCGTGCTGCTGCTCGGTTTGATCTTCGGGGCGCACGGCAGCCTGTTCGCGCTGCTGGTCAGGTTGTTCATCCGTCGCCTGCCCTTCTGGCCGGCCGTGCTCGGGCTGGCGGTCGCCTGGGGCATGCTGGAGCATCTGCGCGGCTGGATTTGCACGGGCTTCCCCTGGCTCAGCCTGTCCTCGGCTTTCGCGGGCTGGCCGGTTTTGGCCCAGGGCGCGGCCATTCTGGGCATGTACGCCCTTTCCGCCTTTTATGCGCTGATCGCCCTGCTGCTGGCCCTGTTCTGGAAAAGCCGGCGCGGGGAAGACCTGGCGGCCTTGTTTCCGGCCGCCGGCCCCAGGCCGCTGCCAGGCCGCCGCCCGCTGCTGGCCCTGCCCCTCGCCCTCCTGGCGCTGGCTGCCATATACGGCCTGACGCGGCTGGAACGGGACTGGAGCGGCCAGCCCGACAGGCCCGGCCCGGCCGGTCAGGAAAACGCCTTGCTCGTAACCTTGGTGCAGGGCAACACCGACCAGAAGCAAAAATGGACGGCCGACTACCGCAGCCAGATTATCGGCAACTATCTCGAACTCTCCCGCCGGGCGCTCACGCGGGCGCAAAAAGAACACGGCCGCAAGCCGGACCTGCTGCTCTGGCCGGAAACGGCCATGCCCTTCGCCTTCCAGAAAAGCCCATACACGGCCGGGCCCATCCGCCAACTGGCCAGGGAAAGCGGCGTGCCCCTGCTCTTCGGCACCCAGGGGCTGGAAGCGGATCTGGAAAAAGAGCCCTACCCCGAACTGAGCCCCATTTTCGACTACGTGTACAACCGGGTGCTGCTGCTGGACCAGCTCGGCCGGGAAAGCGGCTCCTACGACAAGGAACACCTGGTGCCCTTTGGCGAATACCTGCCGCCGGGCCTGAGCATCCCCTTTGCCACCGAGTTCCTGCAGGGCACCGGCTTTACGCCGGGGCAACCCGGCCCGCCTCCCCTGAAAAGCGGCCGGGCCGCCCTCGGCCTCCTGATCTGCTACGAAGTAATCTTTCCGGAACTGGCCCAGGCCCGCGTGGCCGCCGGGGCCAACCTGCTGGTGAGCGTCAGCAATGACGCCTGGTTCGGCAAAAGCTCCGCCCCGCTGCAACACCTGCAACTTGCGGCCATGCGCTGCATCGAGCAGGGGCGCTACATGGCCCGGGCCACCAACACCGGCATCAGCGCCGTCATCGACCCCTGCGGCCGGGTGAGCGGGGCCGGCCCGCTGTTCGAGGCCCGGGCGCGGACCGAACCGGTCTGGCCCCTCCGCGAAATTACCATCTTTCATCGCGGCTATGACTGGATAAGCGGCGCGCTTTGGGTTATACCCCTGTCATTGATGTTATGGGCGGCGCTCCGGAGAGCGGCCGGCCGGCGCGGCAAGCCGGCCCGGTCTTGAGCGTTTTATCCTGTTTGGCTCTTGCAAAAACGCCAACAGGCCTTATCTCGTTACCAGCGAAATTATATCGTTGACGGCCGCGGCCGTTGGCCTTTTCCTTATATCAAGCCGGCTACGGCGGAGACCTTACCTGATGCAGCAACTTGGTGATTTGCGCGGCAAAAGCGCCCAGCTTTTTGAGAAATTCGACAGCCTCTGGGGGCAGCTTTGACCAGGCTGGCTTGAAACACCGCCTGGATGAAATTGAAAAACAACTGGCCGCGCCCGAAGCCTGGAACGAGCCGGAAAAGCTCACGCCGGCGCTGCGCGAGAAAAGCGCCCTGGAAAGCGCCCTGGCCCGCAACGCCAGCCTGGAGGCGGCCAAAAACAACATCGAGGATTGGCTGCTCCTGGCCGAGGAAGCCGGCAGGAGCGGCGGCGCCGGCGAAGAAGACCGCGACGAGGCCCTGCTCTCGCTGGAAGAAGCCGTGCACGGTCTGGACGAACTTTTGGAACAGAGCGAGCTTGAGCTGCTCTTGGGCGAAGACGGCGACAACTCCGACGCCCTTTTGGAAATCCACCCCGGCGCGGGCGGCACCGAGGCCCAGGACTGGGCCGCCATGCTCCTGCGCATGTACCTGCGCTGGGCCGACCGGCACAGCTTCAAGACCGAATACCTGGACTACCTGGACGGCGACGAGGCCGGCCTGAAAAGCGTTACCGTAAGAATCAGCGGAACCAACGCCCACGGGCTTTTGAAAGTGGAAAAAGGCATCCACCGCCTGATCCGCATTTCCCCCTTCGACGCTTCCGGGCGCAGGCATACTTCGTTCGCCTCGGTGGACGTGATGCCCGACGTGGGCGACACCGTCAAAATCGACCTTAACGAAAACGACCTGCGCATCGACGTATTCCGGGCCAGCGGCGCCGGCGGGCAGCATGTGAACAAAACCAACTCCGCCGTGCGCATCACCCACATTCCCACCGGCATTGTGGCGCAGTGCCAGAACGAAAAATCGCAGCACAGCAACAAGGACAGCGCCTTGAGCATTTTGAAGGCCAGGCTTTACGCCCTGGAACTGAAAAAACGCGAAGCCGTCAAGCAGGCTGATTACCAGGATAAAGACGCCATCGGCTTCGGCAGCCAGATCAGAACCTACACTCTGCAACCTTACCGCCTGGTCAAAGACCACCGCAGCAATACCGAATGCACGGACGTGGACGCGGTTCTGGATGGAAAACTGGATCAATTGATCAGGGACAACCTAATTTATGAGCACGCAGCGAAAAACCAGCCCGGTCAGCGCTGACCCGCTGATAAAAAAACTGGCGGGCGAACTGGCCAGCGTGGCCAAATTGCTTGCCAGTGAAATAACCGGGGAAAGGCCTGGCGGCCTGGCCGAAATTCGGTCCGGGGAAGGGAAGGCCGGCGGCGGCGGCGCGGTGCTGATCGGCCGCCTGGCCCAGGGACTGGACCCGATCGCCTGGAACGACCTGGTGCGCCAGTGCGGGCTCGATTCCTGGCTGGCCATCCCGCTGGACAACAAAGCCGGCAGCAACCTGCAAAATCTGGCCGACGCCCTGGACCGCCTGGTCTACCAGCGCGACCACGACCCGCTCACCGGCCTGGCCAACCGCCGCTGTTTCGACTCCTGCCTGAGCAAGGAACTGGAGCGCGCCAAACGCAACCACACCGACTTGAGCCTGGTTGTGCTGGACCTGGACAACTTCAAACGCATCAACGACAGCTTCGGCCACCCCTGCGGCGACTACGCGCTGAAGAAATTCGGCGCCTTCCTCAAGCACGGGCACCGCTCTTTTGAGCTGGTGGCGCGCATTGGCGGCGACGAGTTCGCCATCGTGCTGCCCGGCAGCAACCCCAGGGTTACCAAAAACATGCTGGAGCGGGTCTGCCAGGAATTTTGCCGCCAAAAGCTCAAATTTGAAAATCTGCCCGAGTTCATGGTCAGTTTTTCGGCGGGCGTGGCGGCCGCCGGCCCTTCCATCGGCTACCCGGGCGAGGCGGAACTGCTCAACCAGGCCGACCAGTCGCTGTACGAAGCCAAGCGCAAGGGCAAAAACCAGGTTTGCATCAGCGCCGCCACCGCCCTGCACGGTCACTCCGAATGCCTGGTGCTGTCTGACGAGAAAAAATTTCTGTTCAATTACGCGGGGTAATCAAGCATGGCTGAAAATACGACTTTGACGGTGGCCGTACTGAGCGGCAAGGGCGGGGTGGGCAAAAGCAACCTGGCCCTGAACATCTCTTTCGCCCTCAGCCGCAAGGGGGCCAAGGTGCTCCTGATGGACTGCGATCTCGGCCTGGCCAACCTGGACGTGCTTTTGGGGCTCACGCCCACGGGCAACATCCAGGATATTCTGGATTCAAACCTCAAGGCGGAAACAGTGCTGGTGCGCGTGGATCAGGGGCTGGACCTCCTGCCCGCTTCCTCCGGAGTGGTGGAAAGCTTTAACGACCAGCACCTCATGCCGGCCCTGCTTGCGGAAAAACTGGACAAGCTGGTGGGCCGGTACGACTATGTGATTATGGACGTGGGCGCCGGCATTTCGCCCACCGTGCTGAACTTCGCCGCCATGGCCATGATGCGCGTCCTGGTGGTCACGCCCGAGCCCACCTCGCTGACCGACAGCTACGCCCTGGTCAAAGTGCTGGCCACCCGCCAGGGCATTCGCGACCATCTGGTGGTGGTAAACCAGGCCGAGTCGGCCAAGCAGGAAGAGATGACCTACAAACGCCTGGCCGCCGCCTGCTCGCATTTTTTGAACATCACCCCGGTACACCTGGGCGGCGTGCATAACGACTCCAACCTTTCCGAAGCCGTGCGCGTGCAGCGGCCCATGCTGCTGGAATATCCCAACTCCAGGGCGACAAAGGATTTTTACGCCTTGGGCGACAAAATAAGCAAACTCCGGCAAAACATGCTGCCGCGCATCGCCGGCCTTTCGCCGCTGCATCTGCCGGGTTCGTCCGCCAAAAATTAGGGAAACGCAGCTTAATGTTGATTTTTTTATTATTTTGAGTGATAATCCTAAAATCGGCTGACTCCAATCAGCCTAACCCAACGGCGCCCGTTTCAGTCTCTACGGACGGCAATTCGGAGTACTTTTAGATGAATAAAAGTGAATTGATCAAAACCTTGGCCGAGGAAAATGGCCTGTCCATCGACGAATCCACCGTTATCGTCAATACCTTTTTCGACTGCATGAAAAAGGACCTGACCGACGGCAACCGGGTGGAAATTCGCGGCCTTGGCAGCTTCAAGCTCAAGGAATATGCCGGTTACGCGGGACGCAACCCCAAGACCGGCGAAATGGTCGAAGTTTCTCCCAAAAAACTTCCCTTTTTCCGGGCCGGCAAGGATCTCAAAGACTATCTCAACGACCAGCAGAGCGTTTAACGGCTGTTTTGCCGCAAGGGCGCCGTTCATGTCCGTATTTCCCAAAGCCGGGGCTTTTTTCCCGGCTTTTGCCGTCCGGCGCTTGGCCGCGGCCCGGCTGCCGGCGTTCCTGCTATTGTTCGCGCTGCTCTGCGCCGGACCGGCGGCCGCCGCCCAGCGCGACGGAATCTACCCCGGCGCGGAGCTGTTCAGCAAAACCCCGCTCCTGACCATTGCCTACTGCGCCGAAACCTTGGGCCAAGTACGCCCCTGCGCGAGCTGCGGCGGCAAACTCGGCGGCCTGGCCCGGCGGGCCGGCTTTATCGCCGGCTTGCGCCAGGAGGCCGCGCCCCTGCTTTTTATCCTCGGGCCGGGCGAATTTTCGGCCGATCTCGCCGCCGCCGGGCGCGAGCAACGCGCCAGGGAAGGACAGTTGCCCGTGGAGCAGGACGAGAGCGCCGCCGATGCCGGAAAAGTCATGGCCGCCTATGCCGCCCTGCGGCCCCAGGCGGCCTGCCTTTCGCCGGAGGCCGGGCGCTGGTTTCGCGCCGGGCGGGTAAATATACCGGAATTTTTCGTGCCGCTGAGCAAAATGGACGGCCGGGCCGCAAGCCGGATTGTCGAAATCGGCGGCCGGACAGTCGGGCTGGTGTTTTTCGCGGAGGCGGACGGCGGCCTGGAACAGGCCCGGGCCGGCGCCCTGTTCGCCGGGCGGCAGCTCCTGCCCCGCGTGCACCTGCTCGTGGGCGTCAGCCCCTGGGGTTTTGCGGCTGAAAAAGATTTTTTGCCGGAAGGGGCCGGCCTGTTCCATATTTTACTCGGCGGCGGCTCCGGCCCGGGTTTTGCGGTGGCCTCCAGCGCCCAGGCCGGCGAAATTCTCTGGGCGCGCCCGGCGGCGGCCGGGGTGGGCGTGAACGTCATTTCTCTTTACCGCTGGCCGGAAGCCGGCCCCCTGCGCTGGGAAAACGGGCTGAGCTTCGAGGCCCGGCAGGAATTTTTGGGGCCTGGCCTCCAGGAAGACCCGGAAATAGCCCGCTTGTTCGCAGAACCATAAAAAAGAGGATAGTATTAAAAATTTTGAACACTACATTTACTCAAGACAATTTGGGGTACACTACCTCCGCACTTTCCACTTATAAAGGCGAGTTCTCCTTTGACAAGCTGCGCTAATTCAGTCTGCTGTTTGCTGGAGAAACCGCACACAATACCTTCTTTACTTGATGAATTTGCATAAATAGCTACCTGTGGGTCGCCAAAATCATCAACGCTTATTTCTGAAACATCCCCATATATAGTCAGCATTTTGTTGCCATACACCCCATCAGCGGCTGTAGAGTCCTTGTTGTAAGCTGCCACCAACGCCTGAACCGAGACTAAAATTCCTACATCCTGATATAGAATCGCTCGCTGTTTGAGCGCTTCTGACAGCTCTGGAGTGGGTGCATTTTTTGAAGCGGCGCTGATAAATTTACTGGCTTCACCATAATTTGACGATGCAATTAGAATGGTGGCTTGAGCCAAATTCCCTAAATAGCTATTTTTATCAGCCTCAAGAGCCGCGTCCGCATCCTTAACAGCGGCCTCCTTTTCGCCCGCAACAAAATTTGTATAGCTGCGGCAGGCATACAGATCTGCTTTTTCGGCCTCTGGGATGTCGGTTGAAAATATTGCATTGTTGCAAAAGTCATGCACTTCTTTGAGGGAAGAACTGCCCATGCGCAGCAAGTTCATCTTTTCAGCAACATTTTCCGCCGTGAAGGCAAAGGACTCTCCTGGAATAAAAACCGCTGCAAACAAGAGGGCAACAATTATGCTTTTCATGATTATTCTCCTTTGGCGTCTTTTTCTATGGAGGCATAACGCCGTTGCTTGTTGTCCAGGAAAATTGTCAAACGCAGCTTGGTGTCGGCCTCTATAGCTCCGTTATCTTGAACTACTATTGCAAATAATTGTTCGCCGTCCCCGTTCGTTCCTGGCAAACTAAACGCCCCGCCACCTGGGTTAAGCAGCACACCATCATGGTAGACCGCCATGGGCATTGCCCCTGAGACAATCTCGCTTTGCCAGCGTGCCGCTTTACCGCCAAGGTTATCAATGCGCAAAGAGCTAACTGAAGCCCCCGGCTCCTTTATGGCAACGTGAATAACTGAATCCGCTTTGCCGTCCGGCGCAAATGAACTCCCAACAACGTCAAAGCCGGGCGGGGCAACAGAAAGTACGGCTATCCCAGGTTTGTCGCTTGCCGGAAGCGGAGGCTTGTTGCTTTTAAATACAATTTTTTCCGCCGCTTTTTCCACATCCCCCTTGTCCGGACTCGTTGCGGTACCTTCATCGCCTTTGTCTGGTGGTGCTGTTGGCTGTTCTGTTATCCCGGCGATCCAGTCAAGCATGTCCCACTGTAAAGGCCTTGGCAGGTCTGTACTTGCCAGCGCAACATTGAAAGAAAAAACCAGAAAGAAGGCTGCTATGGATTGCAATATTATTTTCATGATGAACTCTCTTGGCAATTTGCTGGCTAAAAACTTATATTTTCCGCTTGGTTACGGTCGCCTTTTGAAGAAAATATCAATTTACTTCCTTGTAAAAATTCACTTTCGCTCTCAGCTGCTTTGTCTGGAACAAGCCCGGTTTTTTCCCAGCTGTCCCCCAGACTTGTAAACAGCATCTCTGTTGTTATCCGCAGCATCCCGCCTTTTTTGAGCCTAGTCACCGCCTGCGAACAGGCCTTTCCCCGCGAGACTTGCCCCATGGTGACGGTCTGTTTGCCTTGCTTCAGGGCGGAGATTAAGACTTCTGACGAACTTGCCGTCATATTGTCCTGCCAGATTACCAAGTTGACATTTTTATACGGGCCGTCGCTTTCAGTGCGATAAACTGTAGCTTTATTTTTGGATCTTGCCGAATATATAACTGTTCCCTTTGCCAGAAAAAGTTTGGCCACCTCACGCATGAAAGCGAGATCTCCGCCTGTATTTCCGCGTAAATCCAGAATTAAAAAACCGTATTGCTCTGATGAACTTAACGGCCCGGCATCGATATTACGCCTCAAATCCTCGGCCGTTTGTTGATTAAACCGCCATATGCGCACTACAGGCATTCCATTTGACGTGCTTACGCTTACGCCTGGAATCTCTGTGCGCTGGCGTGGGCTGATAATCTCCAGGCGTTCGCCGTCGCGCCATACGGTCAACGCTACAGGGCTATTATTTTCGCCTGCGATTAATAACGCCGCCTTATCTGGCTCAACACCGGTAATATTAAACGAATCAACACCGGTAAGAATATCGCCCTGGCGTATTCCAGCTTCAGCGGCGGCCTGGCCGGGATATGGCCAACACAGAAAAGTTCCGTCATCTTGCGGGTTCAAATCCATGCCCACGCCGTATGGCAAGTACGTCTTTATTGCGATGACTTGTTTAAGTTCCTCAGCGGATTGATAGTCAGCGTACTCGTCAAAGCTCTGTAAATATTCTCGTAATTCAACCGTGCTGGTGAAAGTTGTCCGCCCAGTGTCAGCGGGAATAGGCAGCGAAGACGGAGATACCGCCCTCTCCTCTATTTGCGACATAATTTCAGCCGCCTCATCAGGGGAGACTGAATCGCGTTGTGGCGCTCCGCTTGCTGTGCCATGGGCCAAAGAGCTACCCACGGCCCATAGGCACAAGCAAAACAGAAAGTGAAAAACCAGGTGGTGGCGCATTATGGCCTACAAGTCAGACAGAATATCGGCTTCACGCTCCAATTGCTCCAATTCGGCTTTCAGTGCTGCAAGCTTTGCCCGCTGCCCTGCTGAATCAGTTCCGACGCTTATGGCGCTCATTTGGCTCTCAATGCTGTCGTGGCGCTTGCGAAGCTGGTCCAGTTTAGCTTGCTGTTCCTGGCTTTCAGCCTTGATGGCAGACAGGCGTGAATCAAGCTGCCGGGATTCCTTTTTTAGAGCAGCCAGATCCTTGCGCTGTTTGTCAATTTGAGCTTTTTTCGCAGCTTGATCCGCTTTTAAGGCCTCGTTAGATTTGCGTTCTTTGTTTTGTTCCGCTTCGATAGCCGCCAGCTTCGCCTCTCGCTCCTGTTGGCGTTCTTCATAAGAGGTTGGACTGTAACTGAACAAGCCGCCAGCTCTGGGGTCGGTCGTTGTGGCGCAACCACTGACGAAGAAAATTGTAACAATGCAAAGTATGATACTTTTATTCATACTGCCTCCCGTTAGTTAAACAGCGTACCTGGCGGAAACAGAAGCAAGCTGCGCGTTGTATTTTTTCATTTTGGCAATTTCTTGCTCGGTTTTGTTAATTTCAGCCTGAATAATTTGAGCTTCACGGGTGTCGTTGTTGGCTTTAGCGTCAGCGATTACGGTTTTTTGTTCGGAGACTTCATTTTCATAAGCCGCGATAAGCTTAGAAACTTCTTTCCGCTGGTTATCAAGGGCTTTTTGCTGGTCTTGCATTTGCTGCTTGCTAACACGCTGGGCTTTATAGTCCGCGGCCAACTGGGTTGCTTCTTTATCCAGAGCTGCGACATTCGCGCCAAGTTCCTTGTTGGCGGCGACAAGTTCCTTATTTACAGCCTGGGCTTGGGCGATACAGGCATCCAGCCAATCTTCACGAGATGCATAGTCCTGTTTCTTTTTAGAAATATGGCTGCCAACTGCCACGCCGACGCCGGCGCCAACCGCTGCTCCGCCAATCAAGCCAATGATTGCGCCTTTTGAGCCGCCAGTTGCGTAACCAATCAAACCGCCAGCCAAAGCGCCGCCCAAGCCGCCCAGAAGGCCGCCCTCGGTTTTTGTGCGCATGTCATCATCCTGAATATTGGCGCAGCCGCCCAGCATCCCTATACACAACATCGCTACCAGCATCGTTTTACATACCGATTTCATCCTTGTTCCTCCGAGTTATACAGATTGTTGAGCCCGCATTACTTCCCTGAAGCTGATCCGCTATAATCCTTGCGCCACCCGGTGGCATCAGAGCGTTTTTCACGGTTGAACTTTGCCCAGTGCCCTGTTGTTATTTCGAGCTTGCCCATCTGCCTGGTCAAATCTCTAATCTGGTTGCCTTTTACGGTAGGGTCGTTAATGGTCCCAGCCTGCGTGAGTTTTTGCTGTAAAAACCCGACATGATCGGAGAATGCTTTTTCCACTACACTTTCAGGGAGCTTCACCAATTCGGTCATGATTTGTCGGTAATCTTCCAGACCGCTTTCCACGTTGTAGGAATACTGTTCAAGCCGTTCAGCAAGACGTTTGTGCATGCTTGAGCCTTCCGTAATGTCCCCGCGCAATTCTTCCTGAGTGAGAACAAGACGTTCAAGGTTGTTTGACAAGAACAGACCGCGCTCGCTGGCAATTTTTACCCAAACTTTGGCCGAGTCGGCATCGGCCTTTGCACGAACTTTGCTCATGTCGCGCAAGGCGGATTCGATGTACGCCAGTTCTTGTAACGCCGTGCCGCCGCTTTTTGATTTTTGCAGTTCAGCGCGTAATGCTTCCAACCGGGTAAGAGCGTCACGAGCGGAAACAGATTCCTGGTCACTGACCGGGGCAACCGATAAGGCTGCCGGCGACGCCGCTCCGCCGCCTTTTCGGTGATTAGCCCAAGCTGAACTGAAAGCGGCTATGGCATCACGGTCGGTGAGCAGAGGAGCGGAAAGAACAAGCCTAATGCCAAGAGTGACTTTTTTGTTGGGACGCATGCCCTTGGCCTGAGAACCAAGGTAGTATGGTTCTTCTGAGCGCAAGGACACATTCATGCTGTCTTCGGCGGTCAAGTAGTGCCCGCCGCGAGTTGTAAAACCGCCTGACCGGCCTTGGTAGTATTCTACTTGATATGAAGTTTGAATCATTTCCTGTACGTTACCCAGCATGTCGTGGATGCCCAATTGGTTTGGCTGTAGCTTTCCAATTTCCTGAATTTTATTGTGTGACGATGACGGGCCTGAAAACCACTCATAAGGTGCTAAATCTTCATCCGGGTATGGCATGGAAGCCTCAAACTCCAAAGGGGTTACGGCTAGTCCGCCACGAGCGGCGAACTCCCATTCTGATTCTAATGGAAGCCGTGCAAAGGCGGGAAACGGACCGGAAGAAGGCAACTGGGGCAGCGCATTGGCATAAAGCCAATCATTGAGGCGACGGCAAAAGTCCATGGCCTCGTAATAGGTAATGTCCATGATTGGCAAACTGGATGAACGAGGCGAAGCGGACCCCATAATCAAATCATATTGGGCTTCAGTCACTTCATACTTGCCAATGTAATACACCCACTCCCCTTTGCCCTTTTCTCCGGCAAAAGCTCCGCCCACCACTACACGAGTGGGAGGTGCGCGAAATTCATCACCCTGTGGGTTACCCATGGTAAAAGTGGTGCCGTCAAGAACTGTTTCCCCGTTTACATAAACAGGGCGGAAAACGAATTCCAACCCGTTTGGCCCCGTTAGGACTAAGTCTCCGCTGGCCGGGGCGGGGTTATAAGGAGGACTCGCGCCCTGAGCGGTTGCGGGTAGTTGCAGGCAAAAGCAAAGAAGAAACAGAGCCATTACACTGGCACAGAGTTTAGTGGTGCGGCTCATCCGGTGCTCCCTCATAATTATAGGTAAACGATCGCTATTCATCTCGAAGCGATTCCGCCGGGTCGATACTAAGCAACCGCCTTGCAGCTGCCAGCCCGGCTGCTGTTGACATGGAGAGCCCTAAAAGCAGGGCCAGCCCGTGCTGCTCAATGGTCAGGCGGCACAAATGTTCGCCGGGCAAGAGCAGATCGTTAGCCATATGATTTATCACCTGGCCCAGGACATGAAAGATGGCGATGCTTAACGCGAGCCCGGCCAAAGTCAGAGTTGCCGACTCTACCAGCGGGAATATGACAAGAGCGATTCCCGGCACTCCGAGCAGCCGTAAAACGGCAAGTTCGCGCCTTTTCCGTTCAATGCTGGCGTAGATATTTGATAACAGGCAGGCCAGGCCTCCAGCCATGGATGCAAGGGCGATAAGCCAGAAAAGCAAACCAAGGTAATGATCCAGGCGCTGCACCATGGCAATGCGATCAGCCCGCGTATCAACAAACACCCCATCAGCTTCCAGAGCCTTGGCTAAAGGAGCTACCTGCTCAAGAGAGGATGCATACATCCGGAAACTGGAGTAGCCGCGTTTGGCCAGTAATAAAGCACCGTGCTCATCGGTTAGCAGCGGGCGCTGTTCAAGCAGATTCAGCCTTCCAAGAAGAAATTGCGGCATTAATAATGTGCCTTGTGGCACCGCTGTTGAAGTCGCCATGTGCAGGCGATAATCAAGAAATTGCTCCGAATCTCCATTTTGTATCGTAATACGTACCAGAACCATGCCGTGTGGCAAAGTCTCCATGCCGCGCCGGTCTTCCGGGTTAATCAGAGCAAGCGGTTGAAGATCGGCTTCCGGGTTGTCAAAATCTTTTAAACTTCCTGCATCCCCAAGCTGCAATTCAGGAAATTGTGCGCCCCAAGCCGCAGCCGGTAGCAATTTAAAGCTCTTGCCGCTCATTTGCAGGCGCAGGTCACTGCCTAACGGCACCAATACCGCGTCATAACCGCGCAAGCGTTCCCGAACAGCCTTAAGGTTGTCCATTGAGGCTCCACCGCCGGCTGTTTGCAGTAAGTACGCGGCGTCTTCGCTTTGGTGCCATGGCAAAATAGCCTGCGCCTGTTGCTGGCTTAGTAATTTGAGAGTGGCAAAGCCTGTATTTTGCAGCAATAAGGCTTCTCTATCCGCAGCCAGGCGCCTGGGTAAAAAAATAAGCAACGATTTATAGGATGCATAAGCGATTGGAGTAATGCCGGGCCAGCCAAATTCCGGCACGGCATAGCCGTCTTTAAAATTCTCAAAAAATTCCAATTGTTCCAAAGGCAAATAAACGTTTTGCAATGCGGTTGCCTGAGCCGGCAAAACCGCCGACACTGTAAACTCGTGCTCCCCCTTACTGTTGCCGCGCTCACGCGAAACTCGCATTACTACTTTATCCCCAGCCGCAACTCCCAAACGTTCGGCGACTGGATAGGCAAGTACGAGTTCGTCATTCTTCGGCGGCACAATGCCGTACATCTTCAGAAGCAAATCGCCAAAGGCACTGGGGTGCAGGTTGACTCTGCGAATATCGGGATTGCCTGGACGAAGAAGTTCCGCCTGAGCCGACAATTTGCGGGTATGCGCAACTACAAAGGCAACTCGCGGGTCTTGACGCCATACGTCAAACCACTCTTTATCCAGCTTACGGTCCACTCTTGGCATAATTTCAAGATTTACAGGATCTTGAAGCAAGCGATGGCGTAACGTTTCAATCGCGCCAGCTTTAAGCCCGAAAAAAAGCAACAACGGGGTGGCAATTGCCGCCACAGACAAAAGCAGACAGACGCTCATGCGCCATTCGTAAATAATATCGGCAATAGCCAGGCGAATCATGTTGCGCGGGACATTGAATAATTTTGCCATGACAGCTACCTGGCAGCCTGAAGCGTTGAGTGGATGTCGTTGACCGCCAAGCGTTTGAGATCAAAGCCCACAGTCCGATCCGCATAACGCGACATGAGTGGTTGATCGTGGCTGACAATCACCATGGCAACGCCATAATCGTTTGCCATGGACGTGAACACGGCGCATATATCCTCAGCCGTACTGCTATCAACGGCCGCAGTTGGTTCGTCAGCCAAAACAAGAACGGGGCGATGTATAAGCGCCCTTGCAATGGCGACACGTTGACGTTGTCCGCCAGAAAGGTGTTGCGGTTTTTTGTCAAGTTGGGCGGAGATATCAAGCTTATCACAGAGGTCATACGCTCGCTTGCGGGTTTCTTCCATCCGCATTCCCACCAGTCTTGCCGGCAGAAGAATGTTATCCAGCACGCTCAGGAACGGGAGCAGGCCCCCGGACTGCAAAACGTACCCGATATCATGTCCGCGTACCTCAGCCAAGGAATACTGATTAAGAACCAGTAGGTTTTTACACGATTTTGAACCCTGAAAGCAGAAAGTTTCAGCCGATGTTGGTCGCAGTACCAGAGCCAGGATATCAAGCAGAGTTGATTTACCACAGCCGCTAGGGCCGAAAATGGCCAAAGTCTGACCGAGGCGCACGTCCAGATGCGGCACATGCAGTGTAAACCGCATGCCGTTCTTTTCACGCGCCACGGTCAGGCTTTCTGCCGTCAGGCAAATGCTCACGGGAGCAGTTCCAAACTGAGCGGCGTCATGGCATCTGAGGGGTCATCCCCTTTGTTTATGGTAACCCAACGCGCCGGGTCGTCGTGAATAGCGGAATAGGCTCTCAGCTTGGCATCCAGGTTGTTGACGAACTGATCTTGTTCGTCCGGTCCCCAACTTGCCCATAATTCGTTGGACATATCCATGAGTTGGCTATGGTAGGGAAGACCACTGAGGAAGCTGCCCATCATGCCGGACTCTCCAAGATTTTTGGAGGAGGCAAGCATGTCGGGGTCACGTGAAGCCATGGCGGAAGTGGCTTGCAATGAAGCGAAGAAGTCTTCGTTGTTCATTTGGCTGGTACGGCCAGCTTCAATGACATCCGAAAGCAAGACCGACAGGCTGTCCAGTTGCTGTTTACTCAGCAGCAGCCGTACTTCCAGCGACTGAATGGTTGGCTCCGTCAAATCTTTATCCGTAACCCAAGCTTCAATATCACGCGGCGGGGCTGCCTTGGACTGGCTGCCCAACCAGGTAACGGTGGCGGCGCGCAAAGCGTTTCCTACTCCATCATCACCTTTGTCGCCTGTGCCGTCATCAGCCAACATGGAGCCTTTCAGGCCAGAAGAAACCATTTGCAAAATGCTGTTGGTAATTTTGTCAGTGACCGCGGAGAAGGCCGTTGTGTCTTTTGCGGGCACGTCAAAGTAACTGGCCTTATCCGTGCCGGGGTTTGTGCTCATGGTGGAAAACTGTCTTCTCGCCACGCGGTTTTGCGCGTTAGTGTTGGGGGAGACAATGTGAATGGAGAAAATGGTGACATTGGCGTCAGTCGCCAGACTACGCAGTGTCTGGGCGTCCAAACCGGCAGAGTTGCGCGGGTTGTTCAATTCATGCCCAGGCGCGTCCCCCACCAGGCAAAGTATACGAATTGCTCCGTCACGCCATGCGGTTTGCCGGACAGCGTCATCCATACCCGCAAAAACGTTTTCGTCAAAGCCGCCGGAGTCCACCGCGGTTTCTTTGACCCCTTTGCTGGTTTCAAGGAAGCTGGCAACGGGCATAAGCTTGGGCGTAAAATTGCGAGTGTTATACTCCAAGCCAGAAACATGGTCCGTATCTCTGAAGGCCCACAACCCAAAAGCTATACGCTTGGCCAGTTCTGGAGTTTCGGCCATCTGCTTGGATGCTTGCTCTACGGTTTTACGCGTTGCATCAATGTAAGGTCCCATACTCCTGGTGGTGTCTATTACCCAAACAAAATCCACTTTCAGATCTTGCAGGCTGCTGGAGTCACCCTCAGATGCGGCGGCTTGTATGTAATCACTGTTTGCCCGGATATCGCTGCTCTCGCGTGTTTTTTCTCCGCCAGCCACCACGGCGGCAATGTTAAGCAGGCGGGCTTCGCGCCCATCCAACTGGATGGCTTTATGCTCCAAGATAGGCAACAGGTAGAATTGTTCCATCTTGTCGATGGCCATTTTCGGCTCAACGGAAAGCACTGGAAAGTCATCTGGCAGGACCTTGCCTCCGGTCGCAGCTTGATCAATATCCGAATATAGCTGCGTAACCGAAGCGGTTCTGGTTGCCGGAGCCTCTTTAACTATTCCATCTATCTGATCCTCATACTCGAACATCAGCACTGGCTTACGGCCCTGCGGGTGAGTATAGTAAACGCACATGGTCTGCTTCCACTCAAACACGTCAGAAGCTTTAAGCCATCCAATTACCGTTCCAGAATCGTCCGTGCCTATTTCGTACCAGCCGGATCCTGCGCCCCGCGCTTCACCTCCCGGCTTGGTATAAACAAAATAGGGGTGAAACGTCGGCAAATTGCTTTTCACCACAGTTTCTTCAGATGCGTCTTTATACAATGTAGCCATGGGGCGAGTCAGAATACGCAATGGAAGTGTGGGGACTTCCTCCAGAACGACAGGCGAGCGGCTGGCCGATACTTCGCCGGGCATAAGGCAAAGCATCAGCAATAGAGCCAAACATGCTCCGAGTTTTTGCATTGTTTCCTCCAGTAATGCAGATTTATTCAATGTAATCTTTTGATAACTACTATTTGGTCAAATTTAGGCGACACATGGTTCTGGTGGAATCGCCCGCAAAAAACAATGTCAGACGTAAGTCGGCTTTACGCACGGAAAATGTTCCGTTATCAACAAGGTGCAACATGAATATTTTTTCCTCTTCACCAACGCTAGCGCTCATATTGTTTTTGCCGGAACTCAAGATTTCTTCCCCATCTTTCACCGTCAACGGCATGGCGCCATCCTTGCCGTCAGAACGCCACAAAGATGATGCTCCCCCGAGATTATCAACTCTTACTGCTTGTAAGCGCTTGCCTGGAGCCAGCACTTGGAGGGCGATCGTAACGTCTTTTCCGGCAACTCCAATTAAGTGAGCGGCAACTTTGGCTTCTCCGCGTTTTACCGGAGTAAGAGCGGGGAATGACAATCGTTTTTCAGCCATAAGCGGCGTAATGCCGTTGTCTTTAAGAAACGTTATGATTTGTGCCGCGCCCAACGATGCAAAAACAGCAGCTCCTTCTCCCGTCTGACTGTAACCCCATGTATTAATGCCGAGTACACTGCCTTCTTCGTTTATTAAAGGTCCACCGCTGTTGCCACTGCTAATAGCCGCTGAATGAATGATGGATTGGCCGTTATTATTGATGAAAGCGCTGATGCTACCCTCTGTGCTGACAACGGGAGGCGCGGACAGATCTCCATACGTTATAAGTTCTTCAAAGCTTTTATCAAAGCCTATGACCATAGCGGGGTAACCCCAGGCACTGACTGGATCCAAGCGGTGAGCTTCGGTTTCAAATCGGAGGACGGGCAGCCGTACCTCTTTTGGCGGGGCATATCGCAGTAAGGCGAAATCCGGCCCACTGGCGGTTTTGCTATCACTAAAAGCAATTGCGGTAACTTTTGCACTGGTAGGGGGCAGCTTTAAGTTAAGGAGCAACACCTCGGCATTTCGTGAGTTGCCCACAACATGCGCATTCGTGAGGATAAGGTCGTCGGCTACTGGGAAGCCGGAGCCCATGGATAATTCGCCTTTTGGAGTAACCGTCAATATCCATACCGTGGCGGCTTCCATTTTTTCTGCCAATGCACGTTGCTCGTGCCGCTTGGCGGCCATGACTGTAGACGCTTGGCATAAGAGAAGCATAGCGACCAGCAAAAGCAGCGCCAACGGGCGATTATTGCGCATAAGGCGAATAATTGTGTATAACATGGTTAATTTAATCGCCGATCCCTGCTTGTATGAACGCACAACGGGCATAATTTCCTCTTAGGTATTCGGGGGAATTTTTTTGCGGTTGCTGAAAAAACTTCCGTTCCCGGCAAAAACGGAACTGTGGATGCGGGAGCGACGGGAAACGCCGAAACGGCCCCGTCTCCCGCGATAGGAAAAAACAGGGCCGTTTCAGAAAATGGCAAGGCCGCGCCGCTCTTGGCTGAACGCGGATTAT
>JAISDX010000097.1 GCA_031264465.1 Deltaproteobacteria bacterium
TCGGAAGGTGAGAGCTTTACCCTTACGAGGAGAGAATAAGGGAACCTGCCTGATACACGCCCACGGCTGCCACGAACGCGAGCATGGTATCAAATGCGAGGCTGAAAGCCACCCACTTCCATGAACCTGCTTCCTGCTTCATCACCACCAGGGTGACGAAACAGGGAGAGTAAAGAAGGACAAATATCATCAGCGCCGCGGCCACGGCCGGGTTCCACTTGGCGTCGTGCGCGATGCGCGTTGAAAGCGACCCGGCTTCCTCCGGGTCCACCGCGCCCAGCGAATAGGCGGTGCCCAGGGTGGAGACGATGACTTCCTTGGCGCCAAGGCCGCCCACCAGGGCGATGTTCACCCGCCAGTCAAAACCCACGGACGCGCTCACCGGCTCAAGGGCCTTGCCGATGCGCCCGGCGTAGGAATTTTCCAGGGCCAGTTCGGCCAGTTGGTTTTCCACCTCGGTCTTGGCCTCGCCGATGGCGGCCAGGGCCTCTTCGCCGGCCCCCGCTTCCCCGGCGGCGGCGCTTTGCTCTTCATAGGCGGCAATGCGCTCGGCATAAGGGGCGGACAGATCTTCCGGCAGTTCCGGAAAGCTCATGCCGGCCCAAATGAGGATCGAGATGGCCAAAATGACCGTGCCGGCCTTCTTGATATACTGCCAGACCCTTTCCAGAGCGTGGAAGATTATGCCGAACAGCGTCGGGATGCGGTAGGGCGGCAATTCCATGACAAAGGGAGTGGCTTCGCCCCGGATCAGGGTCGAGCGCAACAGGCGGGCCACCAGCAGGGCCGAGGCCCAGGCCGCCAGCGAGACGATCATCATTACCTTGGTTTCATTGTCCGGAAAGAACGCCGCCGCCAAAAGCAGGAACACCGGCAGCTTCGCGCCGCAAGTCATGAAGGGCAGGGTCAAAATGGTGGCGAGCCGCTCGCGCGGGCTGCGCAGGGTGCGGCAGGCCATGACGCCGGGCACGGCGCAGCCGCCGGCAATGCCGCCGGACACGATAAAGGGCATGACCGAATAGCCATGCAGGCCGAAGGCCCGGAAAATGCGGTCCAGCATGTAGGCCACCCGCGCCATGTAGCCCGAATCCTCCAAAACGGAGATGAGCAGGAACATGACCAGAATGAGCGGCACAAAGCTCATGACCGCGCCCACGCCGTCAATAATGCCGGAAACGATCATCGACTTCGCCAGGCCGTCTTCCATGACGGCGGAAACGCTCTCGTTCATCCAGCCGAAAAAGTCTTCCACCCAGCCCATGGGAATGCCGCCCAGGCCGAAGGTGATTTTATACATCAGGTAAAGCACGCCAAGCATGATCAACGGCCCCAACAGGCGGTGGGTGAGCACTTTGTCCACCCGGTCGGAAGCGGCCATGCGGCCAAGGGTTTCCTCCTTGCGGGCAATCACGCCCTGGCGCAGCAGGGAAGAGATGAAACCGTAGCGGTAGTCGGCGATCAGCGCTTCCGGGTAGGAGCCGGCGGTGGCGCGCAGGTGTCTGGCGACGGCGTCGTACTTGCCGCGCAGCGCGTCGGCCAGACCGGGGTTGGCCTTGCGGACGGCCGCGATAACTTCGGAATCGCGCTCCATCAGCTTGATGGCCACCCAGCGGGACGGGTACTGCCCGGCGAAAATGCCGGATTCCTCAACCAGTTTGGCCATTTCTTCCAGCACCGGGTCCAGGTCCGGCCCATAGGAAATGAATAGCGGTTTGGGCTGGTTGCCAGCGTCGCGGGCGTCGCGGGCCAGCTTTACGCTGCCTTCCAGAGCGGCCTTGAGCCCTTGCCCGGCCCGGGCCACGGCCGGGTACACCGGCAGGTCCAGAAGCCCGGACAGGCGTTCGCTATTAATTTCAATGCCCTGCTTTTCAACTTCGTCGTACATGTTCAGGATCAGAGCGAGCGGGCGGCCAAGTTCCATAATTTGGACGGCCAGGTAAAGATTGCGCTCCATGGCGCCGGAGTTGATTACGTCGATGACGCAATCGGGCGCTTCCCGGGTCAGGCCCAGGCGGGCCACCAGTTCGTCCTGGGAATAAGCGGTCAGGGCGTAGGTGCCCGGCAGGTCGATCAGGCGGACCTTTTCGCCGCCCGCTTTGAGCAGACCTTCCTTGCGGTCCACCGTAATGCCGGGGTAGTTGGCCACATGCTGGCGCGAGCCGGTATAATGGTTGAAAACCGTGCTCTTGCCGGAATTGGGGTTGCCGGCCAGGGCAATGGTCAACGGCCGGTCCGCGGCGGGCAGGGCTCCTTTGCCGTGTTCCTGCCCGGCCGGGGTGTGTTCTTCAGTCTTGTCAAAACTCGTCATTATTTTCGTTCCAGTAAAGTAGTGGCAGTTGAAATTTTACCGGCCTGGCCTGCCTGCCCGTTGATTTTCCGGCCGCCTGTGGGGTGACGGCCCGATATCGTGCGACTGCTTTTTTCGGTTGCCGGTCGCGCAGCGGGCGGGCCCGCATGAAGCGGACTTACGGCACAGCCTCCAGACTGTGCCGCGCTCGGTCCCGGCTGCTCTTTCGCCCGCAGGGTTGAGATTCGGGCAAAAAACAGGCCGGCCAGACCGGAGCCTGTGGAGGTTAAGGCAATTCCTTTTTCAAATAGCGGCGCGGCTTTACCCGCGCGAAATTCGCGGCGCTTCCCGCAAGCCTTCGGCGGCAGGGGTCAGGCAAATCCTGGCCGAGCGTTTCAAGCGTACAATGCTCTAAAGCGGCGATACCGCAATGTAGTCGGCCTCGTTGTTGCGCAACGACAGGGTAAAGCCCTTCAGGCGCAAAGCCACCGGGTCTTTCAGGGGGGCTCGGCCCACCACCCGCACTTCCGCTCCGACAATAAGCCCCATGTCGCGAATGCGGCGCCCAAGCTCTCCCTCAGCCTGGATGCCGGAAATCACGGCTTTTTGACCTTCGGAAAGTCTCCTCAACGAAATAGAATCATCCATCTTGCGTGTTTTCCTCTTGTTTTCCCGGAGCCAGGCAGACTTTGCCGTGGCGCGGCCCTAAGTGTTGCCGTTGGATCCGATATATTGAAAATGATAATCTTTGTCAATTAACTTTTTAAAAAAAATTGCCTGTGTAATGACCAATAGTTAAAGAGTTTGTTTTTTCTCGTCCGTCTGGCGGCGCGCTCCAGCGGCGGCGTCCCAATTTTTGGCGCCG
Source organism: Deltaproteobacteria bacterium (assembly GCA_031264465.1). Classification (GTDB taxonomy): domain Bacteria; phylum Desulfobacterota; class Desulfovibrionia; order Desulfovibrionales; family Desulfovibrionaceae; genus WRHT01. Next base: position 3,153 of record JAISDX010000097.1, read on the forward strand.
CACCCGGCGCAGCCGCAGGAACATTGGCCTCGATTTTTCCGGGCCAGGAATTTGCGGCCGATATAAACGGCGGCCAAGGCCACGATGAGCAGGACAATAATTTTTTCGGCCATGTCACTCCTCTTCGCACAGCACCTGTTTCGCCAGTTCGCCGTCCAGGGCCAGGGCCGCGCCGCGCACCAGCAGCCGGCACACGCCGGGGAACTGGTTGCGGGTTTCAACCGAGGTACCGGGGGTCAGGCCCAGGGCGCACAGGCGCCGGCGCTGGTCGTCGCTGCAAAGCATATCCAGAATTTTGGCCCGGCGGCCTTCCGGCAGTTCTTTTAACGAGCAGGCGCGCCTCTGCTCGCGGTGTAGCCGTTGAAACATATTTTTAAAAAACGCACGCATGACCAGCCTCCGCCGAATCAAAGAGGGTGCAAATTATTTATACTTCAGATATATGAAAAAGATTATCAGAGTCAATAGTTGGCGCCGCTTTTTCGCAAATGACATTCATTTTTATTTTTTGGCATGCTATTTGGCGTTTTACTTCCGCCCGAAGGGCCAGGCGGCTTGCCGCGCCGCCGCCCGGCAGATTGGGGTTTGCTTTAGGCCCTTTTTTTATTATACTTTGGGAAACGCTGCTTAATGAGGATTTCTGTTTCCTGGCAAGGAAAGCTCCTTCCTGGCGGGGCGAATTGTATCAAGACATACATGAGCTTCGCACGGGAGGAGCCTGACGCGGCCAGGAAGCAAAAAGACCATTAAGCGGCGTTTCCCTTGCGCCGGACTGAATGGAGTGCCGCACGTGAAAAAATTTCGTTACCCGCCCCTGGCTTACCCGGAAAAAGTGAACGCCCTCCTGGCGGCGCTCTGGTTCATGCTCATTTGCCTGGTCATGTATTTCATGGTTTCGCGCTACGTCATGTTCAGCCATTTCGCCGACCCGGCCGACCTGGTCGGGCGCGACGTCGATATCCGGCGCATGTGGCTTGCCGGTCTGCGTTACGACGCCAGGGTTTGCGCCATCATGCTGCTGCCGCCCTTCATCCTGGGGGTGATCCTGTGCGCCGGCCAGACCTCCTGGCGTCTCTTTTTGCGCCTGGGTCGGCTTATGTTCGCCCTGGCCGCCCTGGCGGCCGCGCTCTTTTCCATCGGCAACTACTACTATTACCAGACCTATCACAATTTTATCGATATTTTCGTGTTCGGCTTTCTCGGCGAGGACCAGGCGGCCGTGCTCGGCAATATCTGGGACGATTATCCGGTGATCCGCATCGGCGTCGCGCTGGCGCTGCTCACCGGCCTGCCGGCCTGGCTGGCCGGGCGCATTCTGCGCTCGCCCCTGGCCGACCAGCGCGAAAATTTGCGCCGCATCAACAGCGGTTACGGCCGACGTTCCCGCTGGCCCGGCGGGAACGTCGGACGCCTGCGCTTCTGGTTGTGCCTGCTGCTTAGCGGGGCCTTGTTTTTCCTGATCGCGCGCGGCGGATTTGACACTTTCCCGCTCGGGCGCAACGCGGCCCGTGTTTCCAGCATCGGCATCCTGAACAAGCTCACCCCCAACGGCCTGATCACCTTTCACTGGGCCCGGCAGGATTACGACCTGGAGGCCAGTTTCCGCCAGGTGAGCGCCGGGGAGGGCAAAGAGCTGCTCCGGGCCGCCGGCCTGCCCGCCCTGCTGGAGCGTACTCCGCGCAACGCCCGGCTCGAGGCCGCCCGGCCCAACGTGGTGCTGGCGCTCATGGAAAGTTTCGGCGCTAACATGCTGGCCCTGGACCAGCCGCCGCAAAACGATTTGCTCGGCGCCCTGCGCCCCCATTTCCAAAGCGATTTCCTGTTTCAGCGCTTCCTGCCGGAGGGCAACGGCACCGCGCCTTCGCTGGCCGCGCTCTTTTTCCTGAGCCCGGTGCAGAACATCAGCCATTCCGTGGCCCAGAATTCTCCCCTGGCCCGCACGCCCTTCCGGGTGTACCGCGAAGCCGGCTATCGCACGGTGTTCATCTACCCGGGCAACATGATGTGGCGCAACCTGGCCGGCTACCTGCCGCTGCAGGGCGTGGACCATTTTTACGACGAAAACGAGCTCATTGCCTTGTACCCGGAGGCGGCGCGCGACCGCGCCGCCTGGGGCGTGCCGGACGAATACGCCTACCGCCTGGCGCAAAAGCTGCTGGCGGAGCGCGGGCCGGGCGACAAGCCGGTATTCATCGGCATTCTCACCACCACCAACCATCCGCCCTATCAGGTGCCGTCAACCTATTCCCCGGCCCCGGTGGAGCTTACCGAGGCGGCGGCGGCCCGCATGCTGGACGATGCCGGGCAGAACCGCCTGATGCTGCGCACCTTTCAATATTCGGCGGACGCGCTGGGCCGCTTTTTGGACTGGCTCAAGGCTTCCCGAGCTGGCGCGAACACGCTGGTGGCGGCCACGGGCGACCATCAGATGCGGCGCATGCAGGTGGGCGCGGCCTCGGAACAGGCCCTGGATACGGGCGTGCCCTTTTATCTTTATGTGCCGAAGCTGGTGCTGGACAGCGCGGCCTGGCGGTTCGAGGCGGAGCGCCCCGGCTCGCACAAGGACATTTTGCCCACGCTTTACGCGCTGAGCCTTTCCGGGGCCGAGTATCTGGCTCTGGGCGGGCGCAATCTGCTGGCCGAGCGCGACGACGCGGCCAGGGCGTTCGGCTATAACGAGAGAATGTGGATTGACGGGCGCGGCGCCTATGTTTATGGCGGTAAAGGCCTGGTTTACGAGTGGTCCGGCGAAGGCCCCCTGCTGGTCAAGCCCGAGGGCGAGCGGGTGGACGACCGGGCGCGTATGGATGCCTACCCGCAACTGCTGCGCTGGCAGATTAACGCCCGGGTCAGCGGGCAGGATGATTTGCTTGGGCTTGCGGCGGAATGAGCGGGGCGGGCGGGTTGAGGCCCCTGGAACGTTTGCGCGCTCAGGCGCAAAACCGCTTCGTGATTGGCGATACGCTCGCTCATGGATTTGTCCCGGCAAGGCTTTCCAAGCGCGACACCCACTCGGCAAAATGGCGGCATTTTTCCCTGAGCGTCGGCAGACCGATCTTTTCCGCGACAGCAACGCCAGCGGTTACTTTGTCGTATGCCGGTATTTCTTTGAGAATACGTTTGGACGGGGCTGTTGCCGGACCGTCGTTGAGCAGTTCCGGGTTTTGCCCTTCAACCATAGCAGACAGATTCCGGATTGGCGTCGCGTATTCCAGGTAGTTCCAGTACAATTGCCGCGGGTCGGCAAAAATAAGCGCTTCAAATTCATGGAGCTGAATATAGGGAATAAAACGGCCTTGCGGATCATTAATCTTCGAAGCCAACGCCGCCTCAAGAATTTTGATCCGTTCATAAGGGTCGGCTGAGCGGGGTGTATTGTCGTACTCCGGAAAGGTTTTCGGCAGGCCATAAAGGTCAAACATGGTGGTAAACCGGCTTTCCGCCCCGGCATCTTCCTTCAACCATGCCATAATATCATTCTTGGCCTTTCCGTAGCTTGTAATGCCGCCACTACGTTTTTGTGACGTGCGTCTATCTTTGCTGGTCATAACGGCACGGGCGTCAACGATGATATTAAAGCCTGCCAAGTGAGGAGCGAGGACTTTTTGAGCAAAGTTTGTTTCGGTCTGCCCTTCGGCAATAATGTGCAAACGGATCATGGCTGCCCCCCGAGCACATTTTTTTCCCACAGTTCGGAAAGGCTGTAACGGGCCAGCCAGCCGCTCAACTGTTCTGCATCAAGCTGTTTGAAGGCCGAGCAATTCCGTTTTTCATCGCGCTCCACAATGACCAACTCTTCCGGTGAGAATTCATCGATCAGGCGCGTGGATTGCGTTGCCAGAAGTAGCTGCGTATTTTGCGCAGCTATTTTGACCATGCCGCTTAATTCGGCTATGGCTGCCGGGTGAAGGCCCAGTTCCGGCTCATCCAGCACAATGAACTTTGGTAACAAGTCCGGCGGTTGAAGCAACAAGGTTGCCAGGGCCATGAAGCGCAGAGAACCATCCGATATTTGATGCGGATCAAAAAGATACCCGTTGCCGGAGGAGTCCTGCCAGTTCAGGCGGACGTAATCCCCCGCGCCGGGGATGGATTCCAAATCGAAATCTCCAAACTGAGGCATGACACGCTGAATATGCCGGACAATGCGCTGGTAATATTTTTCATAGTCGGCGCTACTTGCGAGCATCTTCAAAAAAGCCGCCAAATTCCCACCATCGTGATGCAGTGTGCTGGCATCGTCCATATAGACGCGATCTCGGATCTTTGCTGTCTCGGACGTGTCATCAAACTGATAAATTTGAATGCCTGACAAGAATTCACAAATCAGCTTGCTTGTTGGCCGCTCATCCTGCGCAAGACCTGATTCACTTGCCTCGCCTTTGGTTAAATAATAACATTCGGATAAGGCTTGCTCTCCGTTTTTCCCTTGCTGAGATGTTGCCTGGAAGCTTTTCCGCGTTGCAGGAGCAAACTCTCCAAATTCAAATTTTTCGTGACTGAGAAAAAGGCCGTCCGGCAAGCCGCGTTTAAGCAATACTTCGTATCTATGGTCAGCCCCGTCATTAAAAAAAGCGGTAAAGGATATGCTCGTTGTTGCCTTTGGTCCATAAAACAGCAAACGGCTGACACCCTGTTTTCCCACAAACCGCTTTAGTTTTTGTTTCACCAAGCTTTGCAGCATTGTAAAAAAAGAAAGCAGATTGCTCTTTCCGGAACCATTGGCCCCCAGCAATACCGTCACATCACCAAGAGGGATGATCTGCCCGGCATCGCCGTCAATGGACTTGAACCCTCTTATATAAAGCTCTCGCAGTTTCATTTTGCTATTCCTCCTTAATCAACAGAGGCCTCCAGGCCGGGGATCTTTTTCAGGTTGAGGGCCTTTTCAATCCAGCAATATATGGTGCTGGCGCAGGCGGTCGCGGTCGGTGCGGGCTACCGGAATCGGGTTGCCGTCCGGGTCGCGGCCGCAGTAAAACATGGCCGTGGCCACGGTGCCGGGGGTGGGGATGAAGCATTGCACCTGCTTAGGGCTCCAGCCGCGCTGTTTCAGCCATTTTTTCAGCGTCCGCATGTGCTCGTCCGTGCAGCCGGGGAAGGCGCTGATCAGGTAGGGAATAACGTATTGCTCCTTGCCCGCCTGGCGCGAGTGCCGCTCGAAAGCCTGGAGAAATTTCTCGAACAGTTCCGGCGGCGGCTTGCGCATCTGTTTCAGCACCGGGGCGCAAATATGCTCTGGCGCCACCTTGAGCTGCCCGCCGGTAAATTCCGTGCAATAGGCCCGCAGGGCTTCGCTGTTTTGCAGGGCCAGGTCGAAGCGCACCCCGCTGGCCACGCGCACGTGGCGCACGCCCGGCAGGGAACTTACCGCGCGCAGAAGTTCCACGGCCCTGGACTGGTCCACTTGGAAGCCGGGGCAAATCCGCGGGTGCAGGCAACTGGGCCGGGTGCAGCGCTCGCCCGCCAGGGCGCAACGCCCCTGCCACATGTTGGCGCTGGGGCCGCCCACATCGCTAATCGCGCCGGCCCAGTTCGGCGGGCCGCTGTTGTTGCCTTTTTTGCCGCGGTCGGGCCCGGCGGCGATCTTGGCCGCTTCCTCCAGGATGGAGGCGCGGCTGCGCGAAGCCAGGCGGCGGCCCTGGTGCAGGGCCAGCGAGCAAAAGGAACAGCCGCCGCCGCAGCCCCGGTGCGTGGTGATGCTGGTGCGGATCATCTCCCAGGCCGGGATGGGCTGGGTGTACGAAGGGTGCGGCAGGCGCGAAAAGGGCAAGGCGTAAAGCCGGTCCATAAAACTTTCGGAGGCGGCGGAAAATTCAAAGGGTGCCAGGATCAGGGCGCGCTCGCCGCAGGCCTGGTAGAGATGGTTCCCTCCCTGGTGCACCTGCTTTTCCAGCTCCAGAGCGGCCTGTAGGAGCTTGCTGGAGTCCTTCTCAATGTCCGCGTGGGCGGGTAACCGGACCAGGCCGGTTTTGGCTTCCTCGGGCAGCGCGTCAAGTTCCCGCGCCGCCAGGACGGTGACCGCGCCGGGCAGATGGCGGCAGGCCGCGGCCCAGGCCTTGCGGTCAAGTTCGCCGGTTTCGGGCGTCCCGGCCAAGCGGTCGGCGATTTGCGCGGCCTTGACCAGGCTCTGTTCGGCCATGCCGCAGAGGATCAGGTCGGCCTTGCTGTCCAGCAGGATGGAGCGGCGCAGGCTGTCCGTCCAGAAATCGTAGTGGCTCACGCGGCGCAGCGAGGCTTCCAGCCCGCCCAGCACCACCGGCAGGCCGGGAAAGACGCGGCGCAAGAGGCCGGTGTAGACTGTGGAGGCGCGGTTGGGGCGGGCGCCGCTTTTGCCGCTCGGGGTGTAGGCGTCGTCGCTACGTTTTTTGCGGAAGGCGGTGTGGTGGGCCAGCATGGAATCAATGGCCCCGGCCGTCACTCCGGCAAAAAGCCGGGGGCGGGGCAGGCGGCCGAAGTCGTCCAGGGCGCCTTGCCCTTCCCAGCGCGGCTGGGCCAAAACGGCCACGCTGAAGCCGTGCTCCACCAGCCAGCGCCCCAACAGGGCCGGGCCGAAAGAGGGGTGGTCCACATAGGCGTCGCCGCTGACCAGCAGGATGTCCGGCCGCTCCCAGCCCAGTTGGCCTAATTCTTCGGAACTGAGCGGCAGAAATAACGGCTGTTGGAGTTTTTGGCGTGTAATGATAAAGCCTCCGCTGCTCCGCCCATCTTGGCACGAACTCGGGCATTGTCAAGGCGCGCCCTTTGGTTTACAAGCGTTTTCCCATGCTTGAGAAAACGTTTCATATCATGACTTTCGGCTGCCAGATGAACGTGAACGATTCGGACTGGCTGCGCCGCTCCCTGCTGGGCCTGGGCTTTGCCGAGGCCCCGTTCGCCGAGGCCCGCGTGCATATCCTGAACACCTGCTCCGTGCGGGAAAAGCCAGAAAATAAAGTCTACACCGAGCTTGGCCGCATTCGGCTGCTGGCCCGCGAGTTCCCGGAGCGCGACCTCATCGCCTGCGTCGGCGGCTGCGTGGCCCAGCAGCTTGGCGAAAAACTGTTCGCCCGCTCGCGCGAGCTCAAACTGGTGTTCGGCACGGACGGCATCGCCCACGCCCCGGCCGCCATCGCCCTGCTGGCGGAAAATTCGCGCCGGCAAATCAGCCTGCTCAATTTTACCGGCGACTATACCGAACGCGCCCGCCCAATTCATCCAGTTCACCCGATCCAGCCGGTCCGGCCGGACTATCCGGCCCATCCGGAAAGCCAGGCCGCGCGCTCGTCCGGCCCGTCCGCCGCAATTCCGCCCGTCGCCTATGTGAATATCATGCAGGGCTGCAACAATTTTTGCACTTACTGCATCGTGCCCCTGGTGCGCGGCCGGGAAAAGTCGCGCCAGCCCGGGGCCGTGCTGGAAGAATGCCGCGACCTGGTGCGCGGTGGGGCCAGGGAGCTGACTCTGCTCGGCCAGAACGTCAACTCCTACGAATACGGCTTTGTGCCGCTGCTCTACCGGGTGGCGGAAATTCCGGGGCTCCGGCGGCTGCGCTTCATCACTCCGCACCCCAAGGACGTGCCGGCGGAACTCGTCCGGGCTTTCGCCGAGCTTGAAGTGCTCTCCCCCCGCCTGCATCTGCCGCTCCAGTCCGGCTCGGACCGGGTGCTGGCCCGCATGAACCGCAAGTACGATCTGGCGCGCTACCTGGAACTGGTGCGCGGCCTGCGCGCGGCCCGGCCGGACATCCAGCTTTCCACCGACATCATCGTGGGCTTTCCCGGCGAAAGCGAAGAGGATTTCGCCGCCACCCTGTCCGCCATGCGCGCGGCCGACTTCGCGGCCAGTTTTTCCTTTGCCTATTCCGACCGCCCGGGCGCGGCCGCCAGCAAATTCACCGACAAGGTGCCGCACCAGGTCGGCCTGGCCCGCCTGGCCCTGCTTCAGGACTGGCAGAACGCCAACAGCGCCCGCATTCTGCAGTCCCTGGTCGGCACGGAGGCGGAAGTGCTGATCGAAGGGCAAAGCCTGCTGCCCGCCAGACCGGGCGCTGGGCCAGGCGAGGGATCAAACGGCGGGCCGGACGGAGAGTCTCCGCTCATGGGCCTGCACGGCCGCGACGCTTACGGCTTTTCCGTAAACATCCCGCTACCGCCCGGGCGCGCGCCGCAACCCGGCGAACTGGTAAAAGTTAAAATTAACGGCGCCGGCAGGCACACCCTCAAGGGGAGCCTCGCCTGAACTGGCGAGCAAAGCCATGCCGGGCGGTTTTATGTTGGCGGTAAAGGCGGCGTTCAGGATTTATCGCGCAGGGCCTTGTCAATCAGGGCGGTCAAGGCGCGGGCCTGGGTTTCGTCAACGTTGACGAATTCCATGCCCACCAGGTAGCGGCCGCCGCCGGGCTTGCACCAGACGGTCCTGGCGATGGCGATGAGGTACTGTTCCGCGTCGTTTTCGTAAACTTTAAAAAAGCCGCTGGAATATTTATTCAGGGTCGGGATGTTCACGCGAACCTGCATGGTCAGGCCGTTGGCCAGGGAGCGCGGCGACTCGATGCAAATGCCGCCCGAGCTGATATCGTTTACCGTGCTGCGGATGGTGCTGGAACCGGTCATGGGGAAGGCCAGTTCCTTAACTTCCACGCTGTAGGATTTGGGCAGCCGGATGGTCTGTCTGTTGTCGGCCGAAGTGGAGGCCGCGCCTCCGCTTTTGTTCGTCATATCGTTCTCCTGAAATGAGTTGGCGGCATGGAGCCTACCGCCGGGAACATGCTGGTCAGGCATATTTTTCTATTATTAACAAAAACACTATAAAATCTCAAGAAAACAAGCGCCGGCCGCTCAAAAAGCTGAAAAATTGCTGTTTTTCCGCCGGAAAACCGCAATTTCCCGTCCGCTGGCCGCCCGGCCGGGCTGCCGCCCGCAGCCCCGGATTTTCTTGGCAGCCTGGCGGAAATAGGTTAAAGCGAATCCATAAACCGGAGCTTTGCCGGCCGGTTGGAAAACGCTCGTGACATTGGGCGGACGCGGGCCGGCCGGTAATTTTTAACGTAGCGCGAAACAAGGTGATCAACCTCAATGCAGGACGATAAATACGGCAAGAATATTGCAGGGCGCCGCTTGGAGCGGGCCAGGGCCTTTCAGGTAATCTACGGGCTGTTTTTCAGCCCGGCGGCCAACTTGCGTTCCCTGGCCGCTGTTTTTCAGCGGACCATCTACGCCGAGCCTTTTACCGGCGGCGAACTGAACACGGAACTGACTGAAGACGAAGCCGCTGTGGGCGCGGAAGGGCGCAAGCCGATCCTGCCGGACATACATTCCCTGCCGCGCGAGGCAGGCGAAGACGACCGCGTGTTCACTCCCCCGGCCCCGGCCAGGGGGGAAGAACCGCAGGGTTTTGCCTGGGAGCTGGTGTCCGGAGTCTGGAGCAGGCAGAACGAACTGGACGAGTTGATCCGGCAGTTTTCCCAAAACTGGCGCCTGGACCGCATGGGCAAGGTGGAACTGGCCCTGTTGCGCCTGGCCGCCTTTGAACTGCTGTTCCGCGACGACGCGCCGCCAAAGGTGGTGATCAACGAGGCCATTGAATTGTCGCGCCAGTTTGGCGACGAAAATTCGCACGGCTTCGTGAACGGCATCCTGGATGCGGCCGTCAAGGCGGTGGAGAGCGGCAAGCTCAAACGCGCCAGCACTTTTTGGGGTCATTAAGACAGGCCCGGCCCGGCGCCGCGCCGGGGTAAGAGGCGGCTTCCGGCCGGGCGGTAAAAGAGGAGAGCGCTATGGAAAAGATCAAGCTTGGAAAGTCCGGCCTGGTGGTAACCCGCCCGGCCTTCGGCGCCTTGCCGATACAGCGCGCCCCCAGGGACGAGGCGGTCAAAATCCTGCACCGGGCCCTGGACGCAGGCATCAATTTTTTCGACACCGCCCGCTTCTATACGGACAGTGAAAAGAAGCTCGGCACGGCCTTCAAGGGGCTGCGCCAGAACCTGATCCTCGCCTCCAAGAGCTTCGGCCCGGACCGCGCCGGCATCGAGGCCGACCTTAAAGTCAGCCTGTCCGAACTCGGCACCGACTACCTGGACCTTTACCAGTTCCACAACCCGGCCACCGTGCCTCGGCCCGGCGACGGCACCGGCCGCTATGAGCTCCTGGCCGAACTCAAGAAAAAGGGCGTGATCCGTTCCATCGGCCTCACAAACCACTCCCTGGCCCTGGCCGGGCAGGCCGTGGAATCCGGCCTGTTCGACACGCTGCAGTTCCCCTTCAGCCTCATTTCCACCGCCGAGGAGCAAAACTTGGCCGAGGCCTGCCGTAAGGCCGACATGGGCTTTATCGCCATGAAGGGCCTGTCCGGCGGACTTATTGACGATATACCGGCCGCAGTGGCTTTCATGGGGCGTTTTGACAACGTGGTGCCGATTTGGGGCGTGCAGAGCATGGACGAACTGGACGAATTCCTGGAGCTGGCCCAAGCTCCCCCGGCCTGGGATGCCGGGATGGCCGCCCGGGCCAGAGCCGCCAAAGAGGCCTTGGGCTCGCAGTTTTGCCGCGGCTGCGGCTATTGCCTGCCCTGTCCGCAGAATATCGACATTCCGAACCTGGCCCGCATGGCGCGCCTGCTGCGCCGCAGCCCCTGGCAGGGCTATACCGGCAAGGACTGGATGGACAAAATGGAACGGGGGGCCGGCTGCATCAACTGCGGCGCCTGTTCTTCACGTTGCCCTTACAAGCTGGACACGCCCGCGCTGATCGCCAGCAACGTGGATGATTACAAGCAGTTCATGCGGGAAATGGGCGTACGGCTCCCGTTCTGATTCAATTACTTGGTACATACCCAAATGCCCGGCAAGTGCATTGCCGGGTGGGCGTCTCGTAACCTATTTCCCGATGCAGAACTTGGAGAATACCTGGTCCAGAATATCTTCAGTGCAGGAATGGCCGGTCAGGTCGGCCAGGTGGGCGGCGGCCGTGTCCAGGCGCACGCTGAGCAGGTCGGCCGGAATATTGTCGGCATACTCGCTTTGCAGCGCGGTCAATTCGGTGCGCATTTCCCTCAAGATCAGCGCCTGGCGCTGGCCGGGCGCGACCTGATCGGAAAAGTCCGGTTCGGCGCCGCTCCCGCTCCGGCGCATGATGAACTGGCGCAGGGCGGCGGCCAATTGGTCCAGGCCCAGACCCGCGCGGGCGGAAACCGCCAGGCAGGGGCAGCCCAGCAGGACTTCCGGCGGTTGGAAGCCGGGCGCCAGGTCCGCCTTGTGCAAAACGATAAAAATTTTGTTCGGCGGCGCGGCCGGGCCGTACAGGTCGAGGATTTCTCGTTCCTCGGCGGACAGGTCCGCCGCCGTGAAAGCGCGCGACCGCAATATTCCCGCGGCCTTGGGCGCTTCCAGCAGCATCAGGATGACGCTCGCCTGGTTGAAGATGTCCCTGGCCAGCTCCATGCCTTCAGTTTCCAGTTGATCGTCGGATAGGCGCAACCCGGCCGTGTCGGTCAGGCGTAGCGGCAGGCCGCCCAGGTTCAGGCTTTCCTCAATAAAATCGCGCGTGGTGCCGGGGCGGTCCGAAACCAGGGCCCGCCGGCGGCCCAGCAGGGCGTTGAGCAGGCTGGACTTGCCCACGTTTACCTGGCCGGCCAGGGCGGCCAGGGCTCCCTTCCGCCAGATGCCGGCTCGCTCGTAAGCCAGGAGCAGTTCGTCCAGGCTGGCGACAAGCCGCCCGGCCCGTTCCTGAAACTCGCGCTCCAGGCGCGGGGCGGAATCTTCCTCTTCGGCTTCGTCCGGAAAGTCGATAGCCAGGTAAAGGCGGGCGCGCAGCCAGTCCAGATCCCGGCGCAGCCGGTCCAGTTTTTCGCTCAGCCGCCCGGCCAGCTTGTTGCGGGCCAGATGCACGCCCGGCAAGGTCGGGGCGGCAATCATCTCGGCCACGGCCTCGGCCTGGCTCAAATCCAGCCGGCCGTTCAAAAAGGCCCGCCGGGTAAACTCGCCCGCTCCGGCCGGGCGCGCGCCCAGCGCGTATACGGCGCCCAGCACGGCTTCCAGCACGGCCGCCCCGCCGTGGCAGTGAATTTCCGCCGTGTCTTCCCCGCTGAAGGTGCGCGGCCCGGGCATAAACACGGCCAGCACCTCGTCAAGCGGCGAACCGGCGGCGTCCAGAGCCCAGCCGTATTCCAGGCGGCGCGGGGCGAACTCGATCGGTCGGTTGAATATTTTTTGCAGGATTGGCAGGGCGCGCGGGCCGCTTACTCGGATAATGCCAATGCCGCCACTGCCGGGAGCGGTGGCAATGGCGGCAATGGTGTCAGGACTGGCCATGTCGCTATTTGCCCGAATTTTTGCGCCGCGGCACGATCACCACGCTCTTGAGATTCCCTTCGCTCTTGCTGTGGGTCTGCACGTCCGGGTCGTCCTGCAGCGTCAGGTGGATGATGCGGCGGTGGTAGGCGCTGAGCGGCCTGGTGGACTGCGGGCGCTGAGTGTTTTTCACCTTCTGGGCCAGAGCCAGGGCCAAGTTACGCAGTTTTTCCTCCTGCTTTTCCCGGTAATCGCCGGCGTCAATCTGCACCCGCACCGAAGCGCCCAGCTTGCGCGAAGTGATGCAGGTGAGCAGGTATTGGAGGGCCGCGAGGGTCTGCCCGTCACGGCCGATCAAAAGACCTTGGTTTTCTTCGGTTTCCAGGCGCACCCGCACCCGGCCGTCGTCAATGACGAGCGAGCTTTCCGTCCCGTCCGCCAGGGGGGTCACCAGGTTGTGCAGGGCCTCCAGCACGGTCTGCCGCAGGCGGTCCTGATCCAGCTCTTTCAGGGGAATCACCGGCAACTGATCTTCAAAGCCGTCCCCGTCTTCGGTGAAGGGCGGGGCGGCTTCAGCCTCGGCCTTGCGGCGAGCGCCAGCTCCGCCAATTCCGTCAGATCCGCCGGGGCTCTGGCGGTCGCCTTTCCCGCTCCGGGGCTGGTTTTTCTTTTTGTCGCGCTGGGCCGGGCGGGCGCTGCCCGTTTCGCCGGTCCCGCCCGCCGAGCCGGCGGCCTCAGCCCGGCCTTTGCCCCGGTTGCGGCCCGCGGAACGGGAGCGCGGCTCGGCTCCGCCGTCGGCGGCCACTTCAGCGGCGCCGTCGGCAATCGCCGGCAGATTTTGCGGCCGGATGGCCGGATGGGTGTCGACAGGCTCCTGGCGGGCGTCTTTTGGAGCGGCGGGAGCGGCGGCGGGCGGGTCGTTGGGGGCCGCAGCGGCCGAACCATCCGGCGCGAAAGACGGGTCGGCCGCCCGGCGCGAAGCCAGACTGCCGGCCGGCGGCTGTTTTTTCGCTTCTCTGGGCGCTTCCTTGGCGCGGCCGGGTTTTTTGCCGCCGCGCTCTTTCGCTTTTTCTTCCTTGGAGGGGAAGGTCAGGCCAATATCGTCCAGGCTGACCTTGCGGGCGCGCACCGTGGCCTTTTTGGCGCCGACCAGCCCGAAAATGCCGGTTTTGGCGTCGTTGATGATTTCAATCTCCAGCTTTTCCCGCTCGACATTGAAGAAGGCGCAAGCCTCCCTGATGGCCTCGTCCAGGTTTTTTCCGGTAAACTCTTTATAAGGGCTCATATGTTTCTCCCGGTCCGATCAAGACTTGGCTTTCTTGGCGCCCTTCATGTTGAGCTGCCAGTGCTGTTGCGCCACCGAGAGCAGGCTGTTCATAAGCCAGTAAACCACCAGGCCCGACGGGAAGCTGAGGAAGAAGAACACGAAGATGACCGGCATGAACAACATGATCTTGGCCTGGGTCGGGTCGCCGGGGGCCGGGGTGAGCTTTTGCTGCAGGAACATCAGCGCGCCCATGACAATGGGGGTGATGTAATAGGGATCCTGCAGCGAAAGGTCGTACAGCCAGACGTTGTCCGTGAACGGCAGGTAGGGGATGAAGGCGGCCTGCCTAAGCTCGAAGGCGTTGAGCAGGGCCTTGTACAGGCCGATGAACACCGGCAGTTGCACCAGGATGGGCAGGCACCCGCCCATGGGGTTGACCTTGTAAGTGCGGTAAAGCTGCATCATTTCCTGGTTCATGCGCTGCTTGTCGTCTTTGTACTTTTCGCGCAGCTTCATGACGTGCGGCTGGATTTGCTTCATGGCCTGCATGGACTTGAAGCTTTTGTAGGAAAGCGGCCAGAGCACTATTTTTACCAGTACGGTGAGCAGGATGATGGCCACGCCGTAGTTGCCCACAAAAGAATGGAAGATGTTGAGCAGCCACATCAGCGGCCGGGACATCCAGCCGAACCAGCCATAGTCCACCGAGGAAATCAAGTCATTGGGGGCCTGCTCCAGGGCGGCTTTTTCCTTGGTGCCCAGGTAGTAGCTCATCTCGGAACGCAGCGGCAGGTCCGGGCCGACCCGCAGGTCGTCCTTTTTGAAGGCCAGGCTGTAAATGCCGTTCTGCAGCCTGGCGTCCAGGCGGAAGGCGTTGTCGGCCGGCAGCATGGCCGCGATGAAATAGTTGCTCATGTTCCCGGCCCAGGCGATGTTGTTGCCAAAGCTCATGCCCTGGCTCAAGTCGCCGGTGCTGCTCGTTTCTTCAAACGAGCCGTTCTGCAGCCGGGCCACGCGGGTTTCGGCCATGTATTCCTGGGCCGTGGCCACGTTGGCGGTGCTCAGGCTGAAGCCCAGGCTCAGGGTCTGGTCCTGGGTGCTGGAAATGTTCAGGGTTTCGTGCAGCGTATAGCTGGCGGCGTCCACGGTAATGGTGCGGCGCAAGGTCAGGGCGCCGAGTTGTCCGACAAAGGTGAAGTCCCGCTTCTGGCCGTCGCCCAGGGTGATGCGCGGGTCGTCTTCAAAGCTCCAGGCGGCGTTGCGCCAGCTATGCTGGTTGTTGATCAAAACCCCCAGCGGCGCGAAGGGCAGGGCGTCGGCGGCGATAAGCTGCACCGGCTCCACCGGCATGTTTTTTTCATACGCGCTGTACACGGTGTATTTCTTGAGGGCGAACGAGGTGAGAATGCCGCCCCGGGTGTTGAATTTCGCGGTATACAGGGGCGTTTCCACCACCACTTCGCTGTCGCTTTCGGTATAGACGGCCAGGCCGGATTGCGCGGTGTGGCCACTTTGGCCCGGCTGGCCCGTCACGCTGTTCGCGCCGGTCGAATCCGGCGCGCCGGCGGAGTCAGCGGTCGCCGGCGCCTGGGGTTGCGGCGCGGGCGTCCAGCCCATTTTCTGCGACAGGAACTGCCAGCCCAGCATGATGCCGATGCAGATGGCGATTACAAGTATGGTGCGGCGTGGTTTCTCCATGGGTATGATGACTCCTCGGGATGGCTTTTTAGCGGTTTCCGGCTTGCTTGCCGGCCTGGTGCGGTGCCGGCGCGCGCGGGCCGGCCGCGGGAGGAACCGGGTCGATTCCCCCGTCACAGAATGGATGGCAGCGCAACAGGCGCCGCAGGGCGAGAAAAGCGCCCCTGAATACGCCGTGCACGGCGATGGCTTCGACCGCGTAAGCGGAACAGCTTGGATAAAAACGACAGGAATGGGGGAGCAAAGGAGATATGCAGCACTGATACAGGCGTATCGGTGCTATGCAAAGCTTGCGTAAGTATATGGTTATCACCCATAGCTCCTTTGCCTGCCGGCAGGAACCGGGTTCAGCCCTGTTGCGCGTTCCCCGCGCTTCCCAGGCTGGCCGAACCGGCCGCATCAGCCGTATTGCCGGAATTGGGGGAGGGGAGGTGGGGCTCGCGCCGCTTACCCGTTTTTCCTAACAATCCAGTAAACAAAGAGAGTAATTCCTTTTCCAGGCCGGGGTAATTCAGCCTTTCCGGATGCCCGCCTTTTTTGCAGACCACCGCGAAATCATGGCCGGCCGGGATTATCGCCCGGTGCAGGCGGAAAAACTCTCTGAGCAGGCGCTTTATCCGGTTGCGTTGCACTGCTCCGCCGACTTTGCGGCTTACCGCCAAGCCGAAACGCCAAGTTTCGGCCGCCGTCGGCAATACGAAAATGATGAAATGTGATGTAAAGTGGCGTTTCCCGTCACTGTAACATCTGGAAAAATCAGACCTTTTCAGCAGCCTGTATTGCTTTGAAAAGGCCGGCATCTTGTCAAACGGCCAGTCTCTTGCGGCCTTTGGCGCGTCTGCGGCGCAGTACGTTGCGCCCGGCGGCGGTGGCCATGCGGGCCCGGAAACCGTGGGTGCGGGCGCGCTTAATCTTACTCGGCTGATAGGTGCGTTTCATGAAAAAAATCTCCTTCAAGCAAAAAGTGAACTTTTGCCTTTACTGCTTTATCCGGCCGCAGTCAAGAAGGAAGTGGCCGCATCGCCAAGATCTTCTGGATGCCCCGGCCTTTTTCCGCTATAGATCCGGCACGGCGGCCGGGCGGCCCGACTGCGTGGGGCGCCGTACTGCCAGAACGCAACAGGATACTCAGATGGACAAGCGCATTTACCAAGCCCGCCGCGAAAACCTGCGCGGCCTGCTCAAGGAAAAAGGACTGGGGGCCATGTTGGTCACTCTGGACGCCAACCGCTACTATTTAAGCGGCTTCGAGCTGGAAGACGGCCAGAGCAACGAAAGCTCCGGCTGTCTTGTCATCACCGCCACGGGGCGGGATTGGCTCTGCACCGACGCCCGCTACGCGGAAGCGGCTTCCCGCCTCTGGGAACGGGAGCGGGTGTTCATATACGGCGGCGCCGGGGCCGGCGGCTACGGCGCTCAGGTAAACAGTCTGCTTAAGGACAAGCTCCAGGGGAGCCTGGGCATTGAGGCCCGCTGCATCAGCCTGGCTTTTTACGAGGACGTGTGCGCCGGCCTGCGGGTCGAGCGGGCCGACGGCCTGGTGGAGGCGCTGCGCGTCGTCAAATCTCCGGAAGAAGTCCTGGCCATGCGGGAATCCTGCGCCCTCAACCACAAGCTGATGGAGTGGATCCCCGGCGCCCTGGCCTGCGGCAGCACCGAGGTTGAACTCGCCTGGAAAATCGAGCAATTTTTCCGCAACAACGGGGCCAGCGGCCTCTCGTTCGACAGCATCGTGGGCATAAACGCCAACGCCGCCCTACCGCACGCCCGGCCGGGCGCGGACCGGGTGGGCGAGAACTGCTGCGTGCTGGTGGACGCGGGCTGCCGCCTGCACGACTACTGCTCGGACCAGACGCGCACTTTCTGGGTGGGCGACAAGATGCCGGAGCATTTCCTGCGCGCCCTGGAACAGGTCAAAGCGGCGCAAAAGCGCGCCCTTGCGGCCATCCATCCCGGTGCCGTCTGCCGTGACGTCCACCTGGCGGCCTATAACTGTTTTGCGGCGCAGGGGGTGGAAAAATATTTCACCCACGGCCTGGGCCACGGGGTGGGTTTGCAGGTGCACGAGCCGCCGCGCCTGAACCTGCGCGACGAAACCGTGCTCCGGCCGGGCATGGTGGTGACGGTGGAACCCGGCCTCTACTACCCCGCCTGGGGCGGCGTGCGCTGGGAATACATGGCGCTGGTCACCGAAGACGGCTGCGTGATTTTCTAGGGAAACGCTTGAAATATTGAAAGCGCCGGCCAGCCAAGCGGAGCATGACCGGGCCGGCGCTTTCCTTTTCCTCTTCAACCTCTTTTGGTACAGCCGGGCTGAAGTCGCGGAGGTCAGACCGCCCCGCAAGTGCAATTTTTGCAACCCTTGCAGCGCGCGCGCGGCTTGGGCGGTATGGCATATTCCTGGCGCAGGGCCTCGTAGCTCCGCCTAGCTTCCAGGTCGGGCCGCCCTGCATTGTCGCGCGCCAGATACACTGAAAACAGCGGCTCGCCTTCGGTATTGAAAAAGCGTACCGACAGGCTTTCCTCGCCCTGCAGCGGCTTGGCGACGAACCAAATGGAACCCAGCCGCCACAGCGGCAAATCCTCCAGGGGCAGGGCGCAGCCCGCCGCAAAGCGGAAGGATGCGCCTTCCTGGCGTCCCGGCGGCAGGGCGCCGCCGGGCAGCAGGCTGACGGCGCCGTTCGAGCCGCTGATGCTGACGCGGGTGTGCTTCCAGGTGGCGATTCGGCTCCAGATGGCGGCAAAATCTTCAACCTTGGCGTGCCTGCGCATTTCCAGGGGCAGGGCGGTAACGACTTCCGCTTCCGGCGTTTTCAGTTCCGCGGCCAGTTCGGCTGTGGCGATGCCGGGGTCTGCGGCGACGCGCCGCCGCACGGACAGGATCAATTCTTTGCTCAGTGACATCGGGACTCCCTAAGCGGCGGCTTTTTTAGCCCAACTGGCGATATCGGCCTGCACGGACTGCGGGTCGCCGTCCACTTTCATGGTGTCCACCACGGTGGCCCCCAAAGCTTCCAGCTTTTCCTTGATGGCGTCCACGGCGCCGCAGTAATATTCGTAGCCGGAGTCGCCGCAGCCGAACACGGCGGCCTTCTTGCCCTTGACGTTGCTTTTGTCAAGATTGTCAAAGAGCGGGATGAAGTCGTCCTGTAGTTCGATGGAGTTCATCCCCCAGGTGGAACAGCCGAAAAACACCATGTCGTATCCGTCGCACAGGCCGTCGGCCTTGAGGCCGGAAGCGTTCAGCGTCTTGACCTCGGCGCCGCCCCCCTGAAGGGTTTTTTCAATTTCGCCCGCCATGTACTCGGTATTGCCGGTGGTGGAACCGAAAACGATCAGTATGGAAGCCATGCGTTTCTCCGTGATTCGGCTTCCCCGGCTGCGCCCTTAAGGCGGTCGCGCAAACCCGGGGAAACAGGTTGGGGTTGGTGGTAAATTAATAATTATAGCTTTTCATCAAGCCGGTGGCTTTTAAGATAATGAATATGAAATTCATTTTCAATAATTAAATGCGCAATTAGAAAAATTAACTGTTATACCGCTAATTTTATTAAAAAAAGACAGATTAATGAGTATGTTTATTTCCTGGCCGCGTCAGGCCCGCTATCAAATTTTATGTGGCTCGAATAGCGGCCGAGCAGCATACGTATGTCCTGAAACTCGCGACCAGGGCAGACGCATCTAAAAAATTCTCAGTGCCTGTAGGAGGAAGTCTTCACTGAGTGCGATTTTGAAGCGCTTGCCTTTCAGGCTTGATTTACCCGGTATACGCCGGAGCAGGTTCA
>JAISDX010000104.1 GCA_031264465.1 Deltaproteobacteria bacterium
GGCAGCGCCATCATCGACCCCATGGGCAACTACCTGGCCGGGCCGCTGTTCGGCTCGGAGGGCATTCTGGTGGCCGACCTGGACCTGGGCCGCCTGGCCGAGGCCCGCTTCGACTTCGATCCGGTCGGGCACTATTCCCGCCCGGACGTCTTCACCCTGTTGGTGAATGAAGAGCCCCTGGGCGGGGCGGAGTTCGCGGAAGGATAAATGCCAACCGGAGCCCCGGTCACGAAAACTGGCCGGGGCTTAAATCGTAGGCGCATTGATCTGGGACGGTTCAGCGGAAAGTAAACTGGCAGGCCTGTAGGAGAAGGCATAACTTCACCCAGTCGATTGTTTTTTTGCGCCTGAACAGGCCGAGTTTTTCACTTCGGCCAAGCACATCCACAAAATCAAGCACAACGTGATACTCTGGCCTGTCCCAAAAATCATGAAAAGCGATTCCGGTGTCGGGGGGGCACCGCAACAGGGTCTGACACAGGCAGGCGACCCGGAACCGGCCGTCAATCAGGACCAGATCAAAGTCGTTGCCGCCAAATTTCTCCCAGCAGGACTGATGGTAATCAAGCCAGCAAACGGCGGGCTTCTTGGAAACCGGGTTTCCCCACTCGCCTACCGGGCCTATATCCGCATGATAAGGCAACCAGCGCCCGTATTTGTGATTCACGCTGACAACCGGATTTTCCATGAGCGTTTCGATCCATTGCCGGTCGGACTCCACGCTGCACAGCTTGCGCACGCCGTTTTCAAAAAAGAATTGCGTGCTGCCGCCGCAGCCAAATTCCAAAACCGCACCGTCACGCGGGGTTATTTTAACCAGCAGATCTATATCGCCGGCTGTCATTTTTGGCACAAACTCTCTCGCCATACCTTCAGGCTCCTCCCCGCAGGCTGGTTACAGCCGGCGCCTTGCGCTGTTCCACCGTCATCATGTCCGTGCCACCTGCCTCAAGACAAGGTGTTTCTTATTATGCCGCATATTCTGATAACTTCTTGATGGCATAATGAATGATACAACGGCAGGCAAAGTATTTCACCGCTTACTTTGGCGGCTACAGGCAAATTTTCCGGTGAAGCGCCGGGGGCATTTGCGTACATGGGAAACTGGCTGATTAGCGGGTAGAAATATCTGCGGCTGAATATGCCTTCGGATTGCAATACGGTATAAAGCCGATCTCTAGCCACAGGCGCTTCTGAAGAAATAAAAACAGGAAAATATGAATAGTTTGCGTTGACATCGTCAAATATCTGTAACGGCGATAACCCCGGGATATCACCAAGGTGCCGCCTGTAGAGCGCATCCGCAACCGCCCGCTTATGGCGCGCCTCTTCCACGTAAGGCAGGCTGGCAAGACCGGCGGCGGCCTGAAGTTCATTCATTTTTGCATTGATGCCGACACGGCAAACCGTTACTTCGTCAACAATGCCAAAATTCTTCAGCAGGTCAATTTCACGTTTCAGTTCCGGGGTTTTACAGATAACGGCTCCGCCTTCAATGGTGGTATACATTTTGGTGGCGTGAAAACTCAAAACCGACAGATCGCCATACTGAACAATGGAACGCCCCGCCGCTTTTACGGCAAATGCGTGGGCGGCGTCATACACCAGCGGCAAGCCCGTTTCTTTTTCAAGCGCTTCAAAACCGTTTACGTCGCATGGCGTGCCATACACATGAACCGGCATGATTGCCGCCGTTTTGTCTGTAATTGCCCTTTTTACGGATCCAGGAGTGATGTTGAGCGTACATGCATCAATATCTACAAACCTTGGCGTCAAATTGTTCCACAAAATGGAATGCGCAGTCGCGACAAAACTATAGGGAGTGGTAATAACTTCGCCATGCAGATCAAGGACTTTTAAGGCCAAAAGCAAACCCAGCGTGGCATTGGAAACCAGAGACAGATACGGCACTTCAAGATAATCGGCCAGTTTTCCTTCCAATTTCTGATGATAAGGGCCGTTGTTCGTTAAAATGGCAGAATCCCAAATCTCGTGCAAGATCTGGAAATAATCCTCCATAGGCGGTAAATTTGGCCGAGTCACAAAAATTGGCATGCTAGTTAACCTTGCGGCTAAATATTCTTGCCCAATAAAGCCTGGCTAAACTATGATCAAGGATAGGCGTGATAGCTTTTCTATTCGCTTCAACATGGTCGTTATGGGTTAAAGAATTGATATCATGCTCTCCAAGAGTATTCAAATCATATAAATGGCATCCGAATTTTGTCAGCTCATTGTAATGCGGAGTGTCCACATGGCAAAATATTTTTTTACCCAAGAAAAGCATATAATACATGTTGCCAAGCGCCTGCTGGCGATGCTGGCCAAAAATGCCTACATGCATGGTTGATAAAAATTGCAGATACCGCTCTACGCTCATATAGTCGGTTACAGGTTGGAATTTATCTCCAAATAAACTACGGCCAAGTTCAATTACTTTTTCCGCATACGCAATACGGCCTCCGTACGATAACGGGCAGATAATTTTAATGTTATGCCCGCCAAGGTGGTAAATACGCTCGAAGCATTTTGCGTGGTTCAGAGTGTCAGAACGCGAATGCCCAACTAAAATACGCACAGCATTCCTAGATCCAGTATTGTTTTTATATTTATCTATTTGAGAAAAATTCGAAAGTACTGGATAAATCGCCTTACAGTTTGGAATTCGCTTTCCAAACACCGCCTGGACAACTCCATAATCCTGTTCCGTCAATGTAGCCACACCGGCCAGATTACACACGATACGTTTTTTTTGTATTGTAGGTTCCTGGTTATATAAGTCCCCACCCCAAATGACCCATGTGGTTTTTCTTGCAAAAGATTCATTGCCGTCAAGCAATACCATATAATCAAAAACAAA
This sequence comes from Deltaproteobacteria bacterium, assembly GCA_031264465.1. Lineage (GTDB taxonomy): Bacteria > Desulfobacterota > Desulfovibrionia > Desulfovibrionales > Desulfovibrionaceae > WRHT01. Next base: position 2,861 of record JAISDX010000104.1, read on the forward strand.
CATTGAATGCAAAATTATTTGAGACGATAACCGTATAATTTCTGTTACATGCGAAAATGAAGGATTGAAAATAGTGTCCATATTATAAACATTGTCGGCGTATATCGGATCACATCCATGATCATTATTGTTCATCACAATAAAAGAATGTTCTTTCTGATTAAAATATCTATTTACAAATTCAACAAAAATATTTGTAAATATACTATTGTGCATCAAATGTACTATATGCATATCATGCTTTCTTGAAAACTTTCTTTTCAGTGTTATTTTTTATAATGCAGGCCGGAATTCCGCATACTATCACGCCGGAAGGGACATCACTCATGACAACGGCTCCCATGCCCACTATCGACTCGCCGCCAATAGTCGTTTTCTCTTTTACGCAAGCATTCAGCCCCAAATATGCGCTTTCTCCTATCAGGCAGTTACCGGCAATTTTCACCCCGCAAGCGCAAACGCTGTGGCTCCCAAGCGCGCTGTCATGGCACACGGCCACGCCGCTCATAATAAAACAATTGCCGCCGATGACGCACCCCGGCCCAATAAATACTCCGGGATAAACGACAGCCCCCGGGCTGATTGAAGAATCCGGCGAAACTGAAGCCAACGGCGAGACAATGCTTTCAAGCCGGTATCCTTTTTCGAGCACTCTTGCCGCCAATTTTTTTCTGTCCGCAGGCTCGCCCACCGCAATGGTTATTACAGCCGTATCAGGAGGCACTCTCCCGCACAATTCCTTAAAACCGATTCTTTCCAGCCCTGCGCGCGCACCGGCCGGCGCCACGTCGTCTATAAAGAGAATTTGCTCCCACCTGCCGGTTATGGCGTTAACGGTTTCCGCAATATCTTTAGTTTCGCGACCAGCGCCGCCGGAGCCGTAAATTCCCAGTATCATATACGCACCTTCAACACATCGCGTTCCCTACGTGTTGCATTGTTCCGATTCAAAAACCAAGCGGGCGCTATTTTCCGGCCAGCAGCAGCAGGTCGCCGTAAATATGCACTTCGGGAAACAAACCGGCGCAAACCCCGCCAATTTCCTCTTTGGTAAACAGGTACAAGTGGTAGGGGTTGTTGGTTTCAGTCAGGGCGCGCTCCGCTTGCTCTCTGGTGTCGGCATAATAGGACGAGGCGATGAAAACGCCAGCCGGAGCAAGCAGGTTGTGCGCCTGGCCGATCAACCGGCAGGCATCGTCACGGGTGAAATGTTCAATGGCCTCCATGCCCAGTACAACGTCAAAAGCTCCCCGCGCCTGCTCGGAAGCAGCCAGGGCGTCACCGCTGATAAACCTGAGGCTCTCGCTGCCCGCCCACATTTTACCTGCCCTGTCGACAACTTCGGCATCAAGTTCAAGGCCGGTAACTTCCGCAGCGTAATGCGAAATGATGCGCGCCCCCCAGCCCAGGCCGGAACAGAGCTCCAGCACTCTTTTATTCCGGCAGAACAAGCTGCCCGCAAAAAAATAGCGGGCCAGCATGTAGTGCCACCAACCATTCTTCCGGAAGGCGGGGTCGCCGGGCAGGCCCCGCTCGCCGTTGGGTTCCAGCCCGAAATCGGCAATGCGCAACGTCAGTATTTCCTTGACCAGTTCCGGGCAGGCCAGGGCGGCCCGCCGGTACAAAAGCATCACCGGGCTGTAGTCGTGGCGGACAAACATGGCGGCCCCCTATGCTCCCCCGGCTTTTACCGCGCCGGCCCAGGACGAAAACAGACGTGCGCCGGCGCCGGCAAAGCGTTTGTTGCGTTCAAGCATTGCCGCCAGCGCGCCAGTGAGCGCGCTGTCAAATTCGGCCGCGGCAAAAAGACCATGCGCGGCATTGGCCCGGCGCAACTGCAGCGCCCACTCAAAGACCCGCGCCAGCCCGGTCTCGGACTCGACCTCCTCACTGAAACGCAGGTATTTATGCAGGCCCAGGCTCTGATCCGTCTTGCTGAACCCGAGTTTGCCAAACACCGGCATCAAGGCCCGGAATTGCATGGCGCGTTTTTCGTCCGCCCTGGCCGTCGAAACAGCCCCGGGGAGCCGGCGGTATTGGCCCAAATTCCGCGCCAGGTTGGCAAAGCGCGCCTCGGGGCATTGGCGGAGCAGCCGCAGCCAGAGTTCGTAATCCTGGGCCGCGGTCATTTTTTCATCGTACCGGATGCCGTGCTCTTTGAATTTCTCCCCGTTGAGCATGACAAAAGGATGGGCCAGATTGTTGTCGAACAGCAGTCCGGCCTTGATGGCGGCATCGGTGGCGGGCGGGGCGCAGTGCCACTTTCTTTCGCCTTCGGCGGCGGTGTAAGCGCCGCCGCACACCCAGATATCCGGGTTGCGCCGCATGAAATCCACCTGAGCGGCGAGCCGGCCGGGCGCGCTGAGGTCGTCGGCGTCCATGCGGGCGATGAAGCGCCCCCGCGCCTGGCCGAGCAGCTTGTTCAAGCCGGCGCTGACGCCCAGCCTGGTTTCGTTGCGGTGCAGGTAGATGCGCGGGTCCCGCTGCGCCTGGAAGAGCTGCCAGGTATCGTCCGTGGAGGCGTCATCAAGAAGCAGCAGCTCGAAATCGCCAAAAGACTGGCCCAGTATGGACTGCACGGCCTCGGCCGCAAAAGCGGCGGCATTGCCGGCCGGCATAATGACGCTCACTTCCGGCGTCTTTGCCGCGCGCATCACCTGGTTGGGGGTGGCCGGCGCCGGCGTGCCCAGCGCTTTGGAAACAACGGCGAAATATTCGTGGCCGTAAGCTCTGCGGGCGCGCTCCTCGTAGCCCTCCGGATAAAGAAGGCCGTTTTCGTCTTCATAATCGTACCGGCCGGTCGCCCGCAGTTCGTCGTAAAGCTCGGAACCCGGCAACCCCGCAAAAATATTGCGCCCCACATAATGGGGATTGGCCCTGGCCAAAAACGCTTCGGTGCGGGCGACGTCCTCTTCCGTTTCGCCCGGGACGCCGTAAATCATGCTGGCGTAAGTGCGTATGCCGCAGGCGCGCGCTTTTTTGATAACCCGTTCGAACTGCTCGACCTGTTCGTGTTTTTTGAGCAGGTCGAGCATGCGCTGGCTGCCGCTTTCCACCCCGATATACAATGCCTTGCAGCCCGCCTTCGCCATCAGTTCGATGACTTCCGGGCTGTCGATGCTGTCAGCCCGGCTTTCGCACAACCAAGGGAAAACCATCCCCCGGCGCAGCAGGCCTTCGCAAAAACCGAGGGTGCGCTGCCGGTCGAGCGTGAAATGATCTTCCCTGAAATAGGCCGCCTGCATGCCATAATAGCGGCGCATGACCTCCACGTCTTCCATAACCCGCTCCGCGCTCATAAAGCGGTAGGTTCTGCCCCATACGCCCTTGACCGAGCAAAACGTGCAGGAAAAAGGGCACCCCCGGCTCGTGTTCATGGTGTACATCGGGTAGCCTTCGTCCCAGGGGCTGGACCAGTTATAGCCGCGGTAAATGAAATGGCGCCAGGCCGGCATGGGCAGGGAGTCGAGATCTTCAACCTTTTTGCCGACGGCGATTCTACGCTTTTCCTGGCCGTTGATCATTTCGGGAAAGGTAATGTCTCCCTCGCCTATGCAAATATGGTCGATGTATTCGGGCAGGCTTTCGGCCCCGTAGGAAGTATGCGGCCCTCCCACGGCAATGCGCCCTTTCCACAGGCCGTGCTCGCGCAGGTACTGGAGCTTCCTGACCAGGGAAAGCGTTCCCTGCAGGCAGATGGTGTTGCAATAAATGCCTACGACTTCAATTTTATGCTTGGCCAGAAAGGCGGGCGAATCAAAAATCGGCCAGGGCGCCAGATATTGATCGTCAAACTGCACGGTATGCCCCGCACGCTCAAGAATGGCAATAAGCGTGCCCACCCCCAGGGGCGGACGTTTTTCCGAAGTGGAAAACCCGGCCCTGGCGGGAGCCGGCGAAGTAAGCATGAGGACGTTCATGAAATCTCCTGATTTTCTTCATATAAAATCCTGGCCGATATGACGGCCGGCGCCAATATTCCGGCTCACCGCTCCATACATGCAAAAAGCGCTCCATAGGCGGCATATCTTTATCCTTGCACAAACTTGGCTCTATTGCTAGGTTGCTTTTTGCGATAAGTTGTACAATCCGCCTTTGGAGCCCCTCGCTCCCGAACGGGCACAATTACCCGCCAGGAATTTTATGCCGTCCGCAACCGATGAAATTCCCCGCCCGCTCATAAGCGTATTCATGAGCGCCCGTAACGCCAGCGCCCATTTGACGTTGGCGGTTTCGTCCATCCTGAAGCAAAGCTTGGCCGACTTTGAATTTCTGGTCATTGACGACGCTTCCGACGACAATACCTGGGAGTTGCTCAATTCCTTCAACGACCCGCGGCTGCGGCTTCAGCGCAACGAAACGCGGCAAGGGCAATCGGCCAACTATAACCGGCTTGTCCAACTGGCAAAAGGCCGGTATCTTGCCAAGATGGATGCGGACGACATCAGCCTGTCCACGCGGTTTCACATCCAGGTTGACTACATGGAAGAACACCCGGAAATATGGGCTTGCAGCGGCGTTTTCAAACTCCTGATCGGCAAGGATCTCTATGAGAACGACAGGGTTTTTGAGCCGGACGAATTACGGGCTTCATTTTTGTTCAGAAATAACTTGGCCCACCCGTTCATGATGCTCCGGGGCGACATTTGGCGCAAATATAATATCCTTTATGATCTCAAAAGCCCTTATGCCCAGGATTACGAACTCTGGCTCCGGCTGATGATGGACCACCCGGAAGCGGCTTTTGCCAATGTAAGTGAAATCGTCGGCATCTACCGCCACCATGCGGGTTCGATCAGCGTACGGAAGATGGAGGAACAAAAAATATGCGTAACCCGCGCCCAGATGAACGTTTTTAAAAAACTCGGCCTTTCCCCGCTGGACCCGGACATAAAATATCATCAGCACCTGTACCACTTGAGCCCGTTGGACAGCGCGGAAGAATTGGCCGGCGTGTTCGCCTGGGCGAACACGCTACGCAACGCCAACAGCGCACGGCAGTTGTTCGACCCGGCCCTGTTCGACAAGTATCTGAAGATCTATTTGTTTAACCTGATTTCCTCCAAGCCCAGGCACGTCAATTTCTACAACACCCTCAAGAAAGCTGGACTGGCTGCTTTGGCTGATTGGAAAACGCTTCCCGGGCACGCGCAGGATGCCATGCCCTAAAACCGGAATTTTGCAGCATGTGCAACAACCCGCCGACAATGCGCCCGGCCGCTTTGCCGTCACCATAGGGATTTTGCGGCAGTTCAGCCGTCTTTTCCGCAGGCCCTTTTTCCAGTATTCGTAACGTGTGGTCCACGATACTCTCCCGACAGGCTCCCACCAGCATATTGACGCCGGCCAGCACGCCTTCCGGCCGTTCGGTGCTATCGCGCATAATCAAAACCGGCTTGCCGAATGTCGGCGCTTCTTCCTGAATCCCCCCGGAATCGGTCAAAATCAGCGTGCTGGCAGCCATCAGACGCACGAAGCTCCTGTAAGGGAGCGGCTCTTCCAGGTAAACATTCGCCATACCGCCCAATAGCCTGTGCACCGGCTCTTTAACCTGCGGGTTCAGGTGAACCGGGTAAACCACAGCCGCGTCAGGCCTTTTTTGAGCAATTTCCGACAGGGCTTCGCAAATACTCCGAAGCCCGCCGCCAAAATTCTCCCGCCGGTGGCCGGTAACAAGCACCAGCGGCCTGCGTGCGGCCAGTGCTTCTTCCAACCGTTCCGGCAAGACGGGAACTTGCCGGGTAATAGCCTCACGCGTGTACAACAGGGCGTCCACAACCGTGTTGCCGGTCACCAGGATTGAGCTTGGTTCCACCGATTCCTTGATCAGGTTCCGCCTCGCCAGTTCCGTGGGCGCAAAGTGAATGGCGGCGGCCAAGGTTGTAATGCGGCGGTTCAATTCCTCGGGGAATGGAGAGCGGATATTATTCGTGCGCAGCCCGGCTTCGACATGGCCGACGGGAATGCCGCGATAAAAAGCGCATAGCGAGGCGACCTGAACTGTGGTGGTGTCGCCCTGTACCAGAACGGCGTCGGGGTTTTCGATTTCCAGCAGACCGTCGACAGCGGCAAACAGGCGAGAGCTCAGACCGGCCAGAGTTTGCCCTTGGGTCATCACCTCCAGGGTGCTGTCGGGAACGAGGTTGAAATCTGAAAGACTCTGCTCCAGCATCTGGCGGTGTTGCCCCGTTGAACACAGGTGCACGTCGCACTTGCAGGCGCCGGACCTGAACGCCAGTACGACCGGAGCCATTTTTACGGCCTCGGGCCGGGTTCCGACAAATATTACGATCTTGTGGCTCATACCCTTTTCCTGAGAATGAGAAACTCACGATACTCGCTTTGGTAGTAGCGATGATCCACGTCGTCAATATAGCCGGATTCCAACACCTCGTAAGTCTGCTTCAGATACGGCAGATGGTGTTCCTTCCATTCCGGGTGCACGGGCAGTTCGTGCGATTCAAAAAGAATGCAGCCGCCAGGCTTCAGCCAGGAATCAAGGCGCTTTACAAATGCCGAAAAAGAAAGCGGCACCCAGCCGTACACGGCGCAGCTGATAATAAAGTCATACCGCCTTGTTGGGGCGAAAGACTCAAAATTGGCGACCGAGTAATTCAGGTTATCGGTTTTATAAGCCGACTTGAGCATGTCTCCCAGGAAAATATAATTTTTATCAGCGTCGAACGCTTCTACACGCTTCACATGCTTTGCGGACAACCAGGAAAGAAAGCCGCAATTGCAGCCGGTCTCGAGCAGCTCCATATCTTTTTTCAGGTAACGTTCGAGCCCGTACAGAGCAAACCGCCGTTCAATCTCGCGCTTTCCCGTGAGCCCGATCCGCGCGAGGCCCTGGTAAGGAACCACCACGCTTGGCATCGTGTTTCTTGAAGAAAACGGCGCGGCGCCAAAAGAGGCGGGCGCGTGTATGATCCGGCGCCGCATCCTGCAGAGCAGACCGGTTTCAGGCGTAAGTTCGTGCAGCAGCCTGTCCTGTTCCGCTTCCAGCCAACGCAGCTCCCTGGCGTCAAATATCTTGGCGAAAGCCTCCGGTTTTACAATTTCATTCTTGAAAGTATGCACATAGGGAATACGCGGTAATCCCAAAGCGATGGACGCCGCCATGCGGTGCGCGCCGTCCGAAATGGCGAACAACTCCGGCAGAACCGCAACCGGCCGGCTGAAATCAAAGCCCTTGGCCTTGATGGATTCAATAAGCGAGATAAATATGTTTGCCGAATGCTCCTCGTTGAATCGAGTGTGATATTTTGCGTACAGCTTTTCCTGCAAGGCATAGTCGCCCTTAAGATAAGCTTGGGCAAAACTCACCGACAGCACCAGCCCGAGCGACTCGCCAAGGAAAATTCGCGGGTCGACGCTCAGAAACGCGCCGGCTTCATGATTATCCGGCCGGGCCGAAGGCTCATCATCAAGCGCCGCCGGCCGGCATTCGCCATGCTTGGGATCGTTTCCATCAACTACAAGCCGGGCTTTTTTAAGGCGCGTCAACAGTTCGCCTTCCTGATTGCCGGATACAGCGACCGGAGGAGTAATGCCTGTTGCGCCCTTTTTCAGCGCCATAATATACTTCCTGGCCGCCTGGATCGTCGGTTCTTCCGCCGCTCCGGCCAGCCGTTTTTCAGCTTCGTCAAATCGACCTATTCTGGCCAGGGCTACCGCCGAGTTGCTTCTCGCGCACAAATCGTCCGGAAAAGCGTTGAATGCGCTTTCCAAATATGGAATCGGGCTGTCTTTGCCCGAACACAAAGAACTGAGCAGCGTGGTGCCAAGGAGAAGGTTGGCCTGGAATTCGGCCAAATGTCTATCCGAACACTCCTCAATTTGAGGAAAGAAAATCTTCAGGTCTCCAAGTTTTTTAATGCTGGCCAAATTATTGGCCGCCACTCTTTTGGAAGCCGCCCACACCATGGCTTTTTTTGTCGCCGTCATGCTGTTGTCGTGCAGCCGGTATTGGTACAAGCTTTTATCGACAAAGGCAAAAGGCGCCAATACGGCCATACGCAGCCACATATCCCAGTCCTCCGCCCCTTCAAGGGCCGGGTCGTACTCACCGGCTTGTTCCGCCAGGCTTTTGCGGTACAGGAAGGCTGCCATTCCCGTGTTCTGGCCGATGGCGGTCGGCAGGGAGAACTCTTGGAAAAGAAAGTTTGCCAGGCGGTTGTCAGCCCCATCTATGACCTCGAAGCGCGAGAAAGCAAACCCGGCTTGCGGGAATTTTTCAAGCGCGCTCACCAGGCTGCTGATAAAATTGGGGCGGCAAATATTGTCGGCCGACGTCCAGGTCAACATTGTTCCCCTGGCAGCCCGGAAACCCGTGTTCAAGGCTTTCGGCAAATGTGAATTCGGAATGCTGAGCACCCGGATACGAGTGTCGGTCAAACTGGCGAGATAGTCCCCGGTTCCGTCTGTGGAACCATCGTTAACAATGACGATTTCCAGGTTCGGATAATCCTGGCGAAGCAGGGAGCCAATTGAATCCGGAAGAAATTTCAAATGGTTGTAGGTGGGGAGAACAACACTGACCAATTCACGGCCTGGGTTCTCAGCCGCCCCGCGGACATTGGAAGCGCCGTTGCTCCCGCCGCCGGCCGTAGCAGCGGCTTTCTTGCTCGCGCATATCCCAAAAAACAACCCGTCACGCCGGTTGCCCTCATAAACGAGATTCATGTCGCAAGTTTCAATAACAAAACCGTTGGTAACCAGGAGTTCCGTCAGTGCGTTCACGTCAAACCACTGTTCCCACGGCGGCAATTCACCGGGCCAGGAGCCGAGGCGAGACAGGTTTTTATCAACAATCACCAGCCGGCCGCCCTCTTTAAGAATGCGCTTCAACTCCGCGACCGCTCCCGGCAGATCCAGGCAATGCTCCAAAACTTCACAAAGCATGACGGCGTCAAAGGAAGCATCGTTCAGCCCGGTGCGCAGCATTGTCCCCACTTGCGCTTCCACGCCTTCCGGCAGGGCGCCGCGAAAGAGCTCATGCATGTCCATTGCTGTAAAACCGAGCCTGTTTCCCCGCTTAAGCAGTTTTTGCAGGTAACGCCCCTTGCCGCAGCCGAGATCAAGCACCTGCGCGGAGCGCAACGGGGCGAGCGCTTGCTCAACGAAAACAAAACGTCCGTCCCGTTCGGAAATGGAATCTAAAAATTGGCTGAAATGCTTGGTAAAAGACTGCTTCAGCATTGTGGTGAGGCTTTCCAGGAAACCGGCGCTGGCTCTGATATGTCCGTCCCAATCAGGCCTGACGGCGGCCTCGCCGCTATTTTGGCAAGCCTGGTAAGCCAGGGCGGCTTTGCAAAACAAATAGTCGGCGTATTGGTTTTCCTCCAGCCGGTAAAGCGCGGTTGCCGCGGCGGCAAGCACGCCCGCCACTTCACAATCCGGCGGGCAGGCGTCCTCGAGTAAAGATTCCGGCAGAGTATCAAGCAGGACTTTGCACTGCACCAGCCCGGCCCCGGTTGAAACCAGGCCGGATAAGGCGGAGATGGCCATAAAGGCCTGCGTCCAATGTTTATGCCTGAATACCTGGGTTTGCCTGGCAGCCCAAAATTTGGCCAGATCTCTCCAGGAATCTTCTCCCAGCACAAGGCCGCACTCCGCCAACTCGGCAAAGCAATTCAGCAAAAACGGCGCTTCCTCCGACGAACATTTATTCGATTTCATTACCAACAGGCACAGTTGCCTGAGCATTTCCCCCTTGTGCACCGCCATTACTTCAGGTTGCCTGAAAGCCCGCAGCAGCAACCCCAAATATGGGAACTTCGCAACATCGCCCCCAGCCAGCGTGTCGGGTAAAAACCTGTTCGCAACGCAGGCCAGGACCTCGGCACACTCCAGGGCCAGATCGCGCTGCCCCCAATCCAGCAAGGTCGGCAGGGCCATGGCCACGGAGGTAATGATTCCCGGCTCATGCACTGTTGAGTGCCTTAAAACGGCCATACGCCCCGGCAACTCGCGCTTCAACAAGGCCACGGCTTCGCCCTGCAGGGGAATTAACGGCGGCAGCGCCTCTGCCGCCCGCTCCGGTTCATGGTGGGGAACGGCCGGCGTTTCAGCCTTTTTGGGCATAACCGGCCGAGCTTCTTCCACGTCTTCGGAGCCGGCCTTCCTTTCTCTGCCGGCAAGTTTGGACATCACATCCCCCGGCAGGCGGACGTTATTTTTCGCCAGCAGCAGGGCCAGAGCGTCCAGGTAGAATTTTACGGGCCAGGAAAGCTCCTCTGCCGGAAAATAAGTCGCCCCCGCCCCAATCCCGCCGGCAAACCCGCCGGTTTCGGACATCAGCGAGGACGCATAACCCAAAGTTTTCTCTCCTCTCTCGTAATCGCCCAGCTTCAGCCAGACCAAGCCGGCCTGGATCAACCCGGGCGTGCAAACCCAGTCGACATCCGCGTAAGCGGGGAGCATGCCGCTTGCTCCCTGCCGTTCGGCCAGAGCCTTCATGCCCAGGCGGCAAATATCCACGGCTCCCAGGTCGAACAGAGCTTCCTGAATATAGCAGTAAAAATGCAGGAGCATGTTCGGCGCCGGAAAGTTGGTCAGGTCGCAATGCTGAATGTAGTAGTCAAGGGAACGGCCGCAAAAGAGGCGGAGCTTCTTGTCGTTTAAAAGAGCGCTGGCCGAGCGTAACGCCGGCAGCACATACAAGTGTATTGCTTCGTTGACCTGCCCGCGTTCTCCCAAAGACCAGGCCTGTATGTTCGCCGGCAGAGCCAGCCGGCCGGACGGCGCCGCGGTTTTCATCACCCAGTTGCAAGCCCTGGCCAACGGTTCCTCGGCTGCGGGAAAGAACGGTAAAATGGCGGCCAGCCCCCGAATCACCTGGCCGGTGTCAAACACAAACGCGTCGGGCATGCCCGGACCGCTGAACGAACCATCCCGGTTTTGCACGCTGACCAGCCAACTCGCGTATTGCTTGGCCAAATCAAATTCCCCCCACTGAATGAGAGTGGGGATGTAGTACCCGGTCACTTCAGGGTACGGAACCCTTTGCTTGTCGCTAACCGCCATAGCCTTGCCGGACCCGGTCTGAATCGAATTTGCGGCGGCCCAGCCCAGCGCGCGCCGGCCGCCGGCAAGCAGACCGCTTTTATCAGCAATGCCGGCGAGCCGGGAGGCTTTAACCGGTTCACCAACCTGGCCGCCCTTTCGCGACGGCAACGGATTTTTTATGCTGCCCGAGGCGGCGTTGTGAAAGGCAATGATCGGCCGCTGGTAGTCGTCTGAAGCTCCAAGAAGCTCAACGTGCTTGAACCCCAACCGCTTAGCGATATACGCAATCTCCTGTTCAACGCCGCCGCGTTCGCTGTAATAGCGGGACTGGGTGGCGAATTCCCCAAGAATGCAAGTAAGGTTCTTGGCGGCCAGATGATCCAGAAAAACATCTTTTTGCGCGATGTGATGGTAAATGGAGAGTAGCAGCAAAACATCCATTTCAGGCCCGTAATTGTCCGTGCCGGCCAAAAACGCCTGAAAACGCACTTTGTTGCCGGAATCCGCGAAAAGCGCCAGCACACGCGAAGCGTCAACATAGCGGGGGTCGGCCTCCAGCCCGCGCACGGAGGCTACATTTGCCGAATTTGCGCAAAAAAATGACACCATCCCCATATTCGAACCAAGATCAACAACATCCACCGGATGCCCGAGCGTGCCGGCCGCATAATCCAGAACCCTGCCCACTTCCACCAGCCGCCGGTCGTTTACCGGCCTTTGGCCTGGCAGAACCAGCCCAGGCAGCACAATTGACTGATAAATACGCTCATCCCGTTCCTGCAGCGCATCAAGGTTGAACCGGCTGCTGTTGTCGAAGTTGCATTGCTTCAAATATGCGGCCAATTGCGGGGCGGCTGTTTTGCATATGACTTTGCGAAATCGCTCAAGGCAGGTGAGGCCGGGGATATCGCCGGGGTTGAGCGCGGGAAAGTCGCCAACGTTGCCGTCAACACTTTCGCCCACGATGTCGAGAGACCGCTCGAAGGGCGCCGCTTGTTTGAAAAACCGCGCTTCTTCAAAATCAATCAGCACCGGGGTTTTGTCTCTGAAACAGATGTTTTTTTCGTGAATGTCCGTATGCACGATGCCGGCATCGTACAGTTCGCGCAGAAATACCCGCAAAGATTCATAAACGTCCGCCAGTTCCGGCGGAGTTAATATTTTGATCCGCTCGAAAGAGCCGAGTTTTTCCAGGCCCAGGAAAAGATGGTCACCCAGCTCACAATAACCGACAACCTGGGGCACATGGGGCGAAGGCGAAAGTTTGCCCAAAAAAGCATGCTCGTTTTCCAGGGCGGGCGTACCGGAAAAAGCGGGTTCCGCCTCAAGGCGGCTCTCAACCAGCATTTTTTTATGCTTGGCCTTGATAAATATTTGCTTCCCGCCGGCCGAAGCCAGAAACAGATCGCTGCCGCCGCCAGGGTACCAGACCCGCCTGGCGCGCGAAACGGCCACTTCCCCGCTGTTCAGAAACTTTCGAGCGGCGCAAAGTACCAGGTCGTCAGGAGTAGAATCGATATATCGTTCTTTCAAACTTATGACGACGGCATTAAAAAGCATAGATCCTCCATAAAAGTGCCTTCACAAACCTGGGCCCAATCTCATTACGAGCAATTCCGATTTTATGTTTATTCAATACCAGGCTCTTTAGATTTTCTCTATAGTTATAAAATATGGCCAAGAGACTGGTTCACATCATGCAAATTTGGCGCAACTGAGGGTTTCGCCTTGGCGCTCGGGCATTTTCAGTCAGCCCGGCCATCAACAAGTGTAACAATACAGCACCGTTTCAAAAATCGTGTTCGAGCCGTGGCGCAAGGCGAAGGAATAGCCCGGCGCGAGGTCGTTGATCAGCGCCGGCAGCAGCAATATATCCGTGGTCTTGTGGTAGGCGGAAATGGCCATGCGCGGCCGGTGGCGCCGGATGGTGAACGCCGCCCCCCGCAGGGCGTCTTCTTCCGAGCCCTCGATATCCATTTTGATAAAATCAACCCGCTCCAACTTGCCGGAGTGGACAAATTCGTCCAGGCTGAGAGCGCGTACTGTAACGGCGCCCGCCGCGTGTCGGTACGAGCCTTCGCCCAGCGCCACAAACCCGGTCAGGCCGCTCTTGTCCGACACGGCCGCCTTTACCGGCTTTATGTTGGCCGTGCCTTTCAGGTTCGCCCGCAGTTTGGCGAAATTCTCTGGGATGGGCTCAAAAGCGTACACCACCCCGCTCTCTCCGGCTTTTCGGGAAAAATACAGGCTGGTGTTGCCCGTAAAAGCGCCGCAATCCAGAACGACATCGCCCGCCCGCACTTCACAACGGCCGGGCAGGGAGTAAATTTCCAAAAACCAAGTGCAGATCCGATCCAGCTCGTAGTCGCCGGCTACCTGCTCCAGCCCTTCTTTGGCGGCCGCTTCCAGCACCCTGGCCCATTTTTCCCGGCTGTAGGGAGCGTTGGGCAGAGTGTCCGCATAGGCCACGTTGCTCATGCTCTCCACAATGCGGTACTGGCAGAACCAGTCGAAAACCGCCTTGGATTCCGGCTCGGGAAAAAACTTTTCCCGCGCCCTGTCCGCCAGCGGAAAAACATCGGGAAGGCTGAACAGCTCGGGGGAGCGCTCTTTTGCGCTTTTGGCCTTCTCCAGGCTGTAAAGGCGCATCCATTCGAAAACCGCATCCGGCCGCTGCCCGGGGAAGTGCCGATCCCGGATGTCTTCCAGTTGTGCGCGGATTGCCGCGGCGTCTTCCGGCAGGCGCAGGCCGGCCGGGCAGGCCCGGGAAAGCCGTTCCAGAAACCGCATCGCGGCGTCGTTATTCGCCTTGGCCGGTGATATGCTTGGGCTCGCCATTACAATATCCTTTTGCTGCCGGTTTGTCCCGCCGGCCCGCCTTCATAGCGGGCGGGCCGGCGGAGTTGCGGCGCGCGCCGCTATCCAGGAGGAGGATGCAATTACCAAAGAGCCTGAAGTTAGAAGGGCCAGATCACTTCCAGGAGGCGCGTCAGCCAGCCGGCTTTCTGCTTGTCGGCCAGAACGCCCTTGCCGTAGTACTCGATGCTGGATTCGGCCAACTGGGTGGAGAGCACGGAATTGTCGGATAAAATATCGCTGGCCCGCACCAGGCCGGTGATCACCATGTACTCGGTCTCGTCGTTCACCTTGATTTCGCGCGCTCCGGCCACCTGCAGGATGTTGTTGGGCAGCACCTGGATTACCCGGGCTCCGATGGTGGTGCTCACGTAATTTTCACGCTTGGTTTCGCCGGTGGCGTCCAGATTGCTGCTGGTGGCGGCGGCAATGAGCGGGGTGCTGCCCGTTTGCCCGGAAATGTTGCTGCCGCCCACAATGATCGGGCTGAAGGCAGGGCGGCCGAGGAACGAACTGACGCCCAGTTCGATGCCGGTTGTGCGGCCGGCCGAGGTATCGGCCTTGCTTTTGGACTTGGTGTTTTCCACGATGTTGATCATCAGGATGTCGCCCACCCGGCGCGCCCGGCTGTCCTCAAAGAGCAGGTTGGAACCGGACTCGCTGAACAGCGAGCCGGGGTTACCGTAAGCGTCTTCCGGCTCCGGGTAGGCCTGGGCCGGGGTCAGCATCGGGGTGGGCCTGGGGGTGGACGAGCTGGCGTTGCAGCCGCCCAGAAAAAGCATGGACACGAAAAGCAGCGCCAAAATCCGTGCCCGGTATTTTAAATTTTTCATCTTGTCCTCTCCTGTTTATCAATATTTTCTTCTTTTGACGCTTCAGTCGCGCATGGAGGTCTGAAAAACCCCTTGTGGCGCCTTGCTGGCCGGTTCATCCGCCGCTGGCGGTCCTGGCGACAAATCCACCTTGTCCAGACGCGAGAAGCCGGATTCAATCACGGCCGTGCCGCCATCCCAGACCGTGGCGTAAATTTGTTTTTTGCTGCTCAGGTTGCGCACCGGGATGCTTTCGCCCTTGACGCCGTCGGCCAGGGCTTCGGCACGCACGGCCAGGCGCACGCTGTTGCTCTGGTAAATCAGGCTGATGCGGCTGCCCTTGGCCACCGTGGGCACCCAGGTGAGGTCCGCCAGGCCAATGGGATCGCCCGGCAAAAGAGCCCTGGTCAGGCGCCAGGGGCCGCCCTTGCCGTCCCAGATCTCGCCTTTGCTGACGGCCAGGTTCTTGCGGATAAAAGTGATCCGCGAGGGGTCCAGCACGTCGCCCCGGCTCAGGGGCGCGGCGGCGCAGGGTACCGAGGCCCAGCACTCGATCATCACGGTGCCGGTAAGGCGCTTGACCACGCTGCCGTCAGGCTCGCGCACTTCCAGGCGCAGGCTGAGCCGCCCCGGCGCGACGCCCTGCGGCATGTCCAGGGCCAGGCGCTGGCCGCTGCGCTGCAAAAACACCGTGCCGGGCAGACGAAAATCACTGAGCATGGCTTCGCCGGGCAAAGTGGCCAGCATGGGAGTCAAACTCTTGACGACCAGCTCCTGCACCTGGGCCGCGCCCAAAACGCTCCCGCCGCGCTGGATCACCAGGGAAGGCGGGTACAGGCACAAGCTGGCCAAGTCGCGCCCGGCGCTGCCCAGCATGGCCTGCTGCAGGCGCGGCCGGGTAAGGTTCATGGGTTTGCCGCTTTCGCCGGGCGCTTCCCAAAGCTCGATGGCAGCCAGTTTCCGCCAGATCTCGTCAGGAATGTCGCCCACCGGCACGGCGATTTCGCCCAAGGTGATCGTTTCGCCCTGCACCGTGGCTGCCTCCACGATGCGCAAGCGCCAGGAAATATCGCCTATGTCGCCCAGGTACGGGGCTTTGACCGTATCGGCTCCCACCCCGCTTGCCGGGCTGGCTTTGGAGGCCGTGGCCCCTTCCAGAATCGCGAAAAACAGCAATACGCCCAGGAGTAAACATAGCGGGACCGTGTAGCCGCGCGGCTCTTGCCTCTTGATTTTCATAAATTCGCCCTCCCCTCCCAAATAAAATCCGGTGCGGCACGGCCGGCGGCCGCTTATCCGCTAGTTTCTCTTGAGCTGGATCGCCGTCTGAAGCATGGCGTCCGAAGTCTGAATGGCCTTGGAGTTCATTTCGTAGGCGCGCTGGCCCACAATCATGTTCACCATTTCGTCCACCACTTCCACGTTGGACATTTCCAAAAAGCCCTGGGCGATGGTGCCGACGTTCTCTTCGCCTGGCACCCCTTCCTGGGCGTCGCCGGAAGCTTCCGTGGTGCTGTAAAGGTTGCGCCCACGCGCTTCCAGGCCGGCCGGGTTGATGAAGGTGTAAAGCGGGATGTCCGCTCCGGCCAGTTCCTCGCCGTTGGCATCCAGGGCGGAGATATGGCCGTTTTCCGTCACCATGATGTTCTTGGTTTCCACGGGCACGGCAAACTCCGGCTGCAACACGTAACCGTTGGCCGTAACCACGGTACCGTCCTGGTTCAGCTTGAACGCGCCGGCCCGGGTGTACATGTCTTCGCCGTTCACCTGCACCAGAAAGAAGCCGTCGCCTTCAATGGCGAGATCCAGCGGGTTGTTGGTGTTCTGGTAGTCTCCCTGAGAAAACTCCTTGTGCACGCTGGTGGCGCGCACGCCCATGCCCACCTGCAGGCCCACCGGAATGCGCTCGTCGCCCCCGGTGCCGGTGATGGAGCCGGCAATCTTCATGTTCTGGTACATCAGGTCCTCGAACTCGGCCCGGTTCTTTTTGAAGCCGGTGGTATTCACGTTGGCCAGGTTGTGGGAAATGACGTCAATGTTGAGTTGTTGCGCCACCATCCCGGTGGCCGCCGTCCAAAGGGACCGCATCATGATCTTATCCTCCCGCCGGTTAAGCCGGCCTGATTGCTTCCATTATATTTATTGTTCATATTTCCCGGTTATGCTTACCTGTTACGGCCGACCTTGGTGGTAGCTTCGCGGTCCATGGCGTCGGAGGTCTGCATTACCTTTTGGTAAGCTTCAAACTGGCGCTGGGCCTCGATCATGTTCACCATTTCGTAAACCACGTCCACGTTGGGCATTTCCAGAAAACCCTGGGCCAGTACGCCCTCGAATTCCAGCTCTTCCGGCTCTGCCCCGCCACGCGGGCGGAAGGTGTTGCCGCCCATTTTCTCCAGGTTTTCTCCGGCGTCGGCCACGTTCACCACGGTAAGCTGGCCCAGGAGCGCGCCGTCGCCGAAAATGCGGCCGTCTTCGGCGATGTTCAGGTGCGAAATCCCGGCCGGGATGTTTATTTCCCCACCGTCCGAAAGCACCGGGAAGCCCTGCTCGGTGATGAGCATGCCTTCGGAATCCAGGCGGAAATGCCCGTTGCGGCTGTACAAGTCGCCCTGCGGGGTGCGGTATTTGAAAAAGCCCTCGCCGCTGATGGCCAGGTCCAAGGGGCCGCCGGTGCCTTTAAGGCTGCCCTGCTCAAAATCCACCCGCGATACGGCCAGGCGCGGGCGGGCCGCATGATGCGGCTCGGGAAAAAGCTTTTCCGAACGCACCGTGGCCACCGGCTCCATGATCTGGTCGTGCGCGAACATGATGAACGTATCGCGAAAAGCCATGGCGTCGCGCTTGTAGCCGACGGTGTTGATGTTCGCCAAATTGTTGGCGATGCCATTCATCCGGTGCTCGTTGCTGAGCGCCCCGAAAAGCCCGCTGAACATAGCGTTTTGCATAAAACCTCCCTGCGGGCCGGCCCGCGAACCGGGGGCGGCCTGCTCCTGTCATGCAACATGCGGGCCAAGGAGCGCAACGGCGGGTTATTAAAGAAAATCCCGGCCGGAGCGCGCTGTTGCCGGACGGTCAACGTCAAGCTTATGACCATAAAAAAGCCGTGCGGCTTCAGGCCAGGCACGCCCTGACCCTTCCGCCGAGGGAGAATTCTATTGACATGCAGTCATAAAATGCTATCATGCTTACATGAACAGCAAGCACCAAAAGATCCTGCAAGCGGTTTTCGCAACACCTGTTTCAGGCTCTATTGAGTGGACTGCCATAGAATCCCTTCTGATTGCCGCCGGTGCGACGCTGCAAGAAGGGCGCGGCTCGCGTATTCGCTTTGTTTATAGAAATGAAAGGGCAACTTTTCATCGGCCGCACCCGGAAAAAGAAGCCAAGCCATACCAGGTAAAAGACGCGAAAAAATTCCTGGAGACGATAGGAGTAACACCATGAAGGCAATGCAATACAAGGGCTATTCGGCCCGCATTGAGTACAGCGATGAAGACCGTTGCTTTGTCGGCCATATTGCCGGAATCAGAGATATAGTCGGCTTCCACGGTGAAAGCGTGGCTGAAATGCGTGCCGCCTTTGAGGAAGCCGTTGATGACTATCTGGCCTTATGCGCGGAAACAGGAAAAAGACCAGACAAGCCGTATTCCGGCCGCATTATGCTCCGTGTTCCGCCGGAATTGCACGCACAGGCGGCCAGGCGGGCGGAAGCGAACGGACTTTCCCTGAATCAATGGGCAATGGAGCGGCTTTCTCATGGTTGACATCATATCGACCAGCAAAGAACGCCGGGTTAACGGCAAAACTTCCAGTTAAGGCGCGCCGGACTGGAATTTACACATATTTCGCCGCCAGTCTTGACAAAACTTGAGGGCGCGGCTATCTTTCCATCACTCAGTGAGGGCTGATTCTGCCTTATTTCCTTATAATACAGAAATTTGACGGAGTTTGTCTTCTCATCCTGAGGGCTAAAAGCAGCTCGTAGGGTGGCCTGACCGGCCTCCCTTTTTTTTAACTTTTGCCCATTTTAAAAGCCAACCCGGCCTTATATGGAAAACCTGAACCTGACCGACCGTATCGCCGCCCTGGCCGAGCCGCTCCTGAGCTCGCTCGGGCTTGCCCTCTGGGGCATCGAATATTTACCTGGCAGCCGGGCCGTGGCGCGCCTTTATATTGAGCGCGCCGGCCTTTCAGCGGGCATGGATTCCGAAGAGGCCGGCATAGACGAATGCGCCCAGGCCTCCCGTCTGATTGGCCTAGCCCTGGAAGTGGAGGATTTCATCCCTTCCGCCTATGTGCTGGAAGTTTCCACCCCCGGGCTGGAGCGGCGCTTTTTCCGGCCGGCCCAGTTGGCCGCGGCCCAGGGCAGGCGCGTGGAAGTCACCCTGTCCGAAGCCGTGAACGCGAACGGCCGCAAAAAGTACGCCGGCTGCCTGGTTGAGGGACGCATTACGGAAAGCGGCGACTGGCGGTTCGACTTGACTGTTGACGAGCCGGCCGCCGCTGAAGAAGCGCGCTTGGCCTTCCTCTGGTCCAAAACCCGGCAGGCCCGGCAACTGTACGACCCGCCGGCCAAAGAAAAGCCCGGCAAAAAATCCGGGGGCAAGCCGGGCGCCGAACCCGCTCCCGCGCAAGCCCGCAAGCGGAACGGATAAACGTAATTTTTCAGATACCACCCGGGTTTTACCCGCCGATGGAGGATTATCAAGATGAGTATGGAGCTCAAAAAAGCCATTGACCAGATCAGCAAAGACAAGGGCCTGGATCGCGCCATGTTGATTGCCACCCTGGAAGACGCCGTGCGCACCTCGGTCGAGCGCAAGTACGGCGATGATTTGGACATTGAGGTGAGCTTTGACGAGGAAAGCGGAGACATAAACGTTTTCCAGTTCAAGATAGTGGTGGACGATCCGGCGGACGACAGCACCCAAATAAGCCTTGAGGACGCGCAACAGCACGACCCCAGCGTACAACTGGACGACGAAGTGGGCTTCCGCCTGCGGGTGGAAGACCTGGGGCGCATTGCCGCCCAGTCGGCCAAGCAGGTGATCATTCAGCGCATGCGCGACGCCGAGCAGGGAATCATTTACGAGGAATACAAAGACCGCAAGGGCGAGATCGTTTCCGGCATCATCCTGCGCCGCGACAAAATGGGCTGGATCATCAACCTGGGCCGCACCGAGGCCATTTTGCCCAAAGAAGAGCAAATCCCCCGCGAGCACTACAAGCGCGGCGACCGGGTACAGGCCCTGGTTATCGACGTGCGCCGCGAAGGGCGCGGCCCGCAGGTGGTGGTTTCCCGTTCGCACCCCGATTACATGGCCGCCCTGTTCAAACGCGAAGTGCCGGAAGTTGACGACGGCACCGTGCAAATCATGGGCGTGGCGCGCGACCCGGGCAGCCGGGCCAAGGTGGCGGTGATCAGCCGCGACCGCGACGTGGATCCGGTGGGCGCCTGCGTGGGCATTCGCGGTTCGCGCATCCAGAACATCGTGCAGGAATTGCGCGGCGAGCGCATCGACATCGTGGTCTGGAGCCCCGACGTGGCCAGCTACGCCAGCAATGCCCTGGCCCCGGCCGTGCTTTCCCGCATCATTGTGGATGACGAGGAAAACATGCTGGAAGTGATCGTGCCGGACGACCAACTCACCAACGCCATCGGGCGCAAGGGGCAGAACGTCAAGCTGGCCGCGCGCCTCCTGGGCTGGAAGATAGATATTTACACCGAAAGCCGCTACAACGAGGCCAACGCCATCGGGCGCGGCCTGGAGCATCTGGCCAGCGTGGCCGAAGTGTCGCTGGAGAACTTTGTGAACGCCGGCCTCACCACCCTGGAAGCTGTGCGCCTGGCCTCGGACGAAGAACTCGTCGACCGGCTCGGCCTGATTTCCTCCAAAATTGCCGACATCCGCTCGGCCGTGAACTTCCTGATGCCGCTTGAAGAAAGAAACTCCGGCGCGGAAGCGGAGCAAGACGGCGAAGCGGCCCCGGCGGAAGAAACCGGACAGGACCATGACGCCTGAGGCGGAAAAACGCCCGCCCCTGCGCACCTGCCTGATCTGCAGGCAAAAGCGAGCCAAGGGCGAATTGACGAGATTTGTATTGGACGGTGATGTCCGGATTGAGGACGCGAAACAGCGTCTGCCCGGGCGGGGATATTATGTTTGCGCCGGCGGCGACTGCCGGGAACAATGGTTGCGCCGCGCTGCGCGCGGACGCGGAAGAGCGCGCTCCGGGTGTAGCGGCACCCGAACAAAGAGGTAACGGCATGAGTGACAAGACGAGAGTGAAGGACCTGGCGGTTGACCTGAACATGGCCCCCAAGGATTTGATGGCCATAATCAAGGATCTGAACATCCAGGCCAAAGTGGGCAACAGCGTGCTGGCTGACGAGGAAATCGGCCGCATTCGGGAGCGCATCAGCAACGGGGCGCAGTCCGACCGCCGCGAAGGCACGGACGTAATCGTGCGCCGCCGCCGCAAACCCGACTCCGCCTCGGTTCCGGAAGCCGAACCCGGGGATGAAGCCGCGCCGCCCGCTCAGCCGGTTCAGCCCGCTCACGCGGCTTCGCCGGTCGCGGCAGCCGTGGCCGAAGAAAAGGCTCCGGCCAAGGTTGAAAAGAAAGCGGAAGCCAAAAAGAAAAAAACGCCGCCCGCCACCGCTCGTATCGTCAGCCGCCCGCCCAGCCCCGCAGCCGCCGCGCAGCCCGTTCAGGAAGCCGAAGCGCCGGCCCCGGCCGAGGCCGTGGCCCAAGACCCCGCCGCCGTGCCGGATCAGGCGGCGGCCCAGGCGCAAAAAGAGCAGGCGGACGCGCCGCCTGCCCGCCAGCCCGAAGCCAAAGCCGCCCCCTCCCCCGCTCCCGCCGCTGCAAGCGGCGAGGACAAAAAACCGGCCGAAAGCGGAATTAGAGTTATTTCCCGCCCCACGGTCATTGCCCGCCCGGCCGCCCAGCCGGCCGGCTCCGGCCGGCCCGCCGCCGGCAGCGGCGAGGGGCGCCGGGAATGGCGTCCCGGCCCCCGGCCCGGCGGAACCGGCGCTGAAGGCGCCGGAACGCGCGAATATCGTCCCCGCCCCGGCGGAACTGACGGGGCTAGGCCGGCCGGCCCCCGCCCAGGCGGTTCCCGGCCCGGCGCTCCCCGGCCCGGCGGAACTGACGGCGGACGCCCCTCCGGCCCGCGCCCCGGCGGCGCGGGCGGCTATGGCGCTCCGGCTCCGGGCCCCGCTCCGGAAGAAGGCGACCGCAGCAAAAAGCGCCAGAAAGGCAAGCGCACCGTCGAGTTCGGCGCTGAGCGCGACGGGCGTTTCGGCAAGGGGCAGGACGCCGGCGACGGCGCCTGGATGCGCTCCGGCCGAGGCAAGGGCAAGAACCGCAAGGGCGGCAAGCCCGAAGTCAAGCCCGTCTCCCAGCCCCTCAAGGCCGCCAAGCGCAAAATCCGCATGGAAGAATTTATCCGCGTTTCCGATCTGGCCCATCAGATGGGCCTCAAGGCCGGCGAAATCATCAAGGTACTCTTCGCCCTCGGGATAATGGCCACCATCAACCAGTCCCTCGAACTGGACACCGCCGCCCTGGTGGCGGCCGAATTCGGCTACGAAGTGGAAAAGGTGGGCTTTTCCGAAGAGGAATTCCTGTCCGCCAGCGAAGAGGACGATCCGGAAAAGCTGGTTACCCGGCCGCCGGTCGTCACCATCATGGGGCACGTTGACCACGGTAAAACCTCCCTGCTGGACGCCATCCGCAAAACCTCGGTCACGGCCAGGGAAGCGGGCGGCATCACCCAGCACATAGGCGCCTACCACGTGCACACGAAAAAAGGCGACATCGTGTTCCTGGATACCCCCGGCCACGAAGCCTTTACCGCCATGCGCGCCCGCGGCGCCGAAGTGACGGACATCGTCGTGCTGGTGGTGGCCGCCGATGACGGCGTGATGGAGCAGACCCGCGAAGCCATCAACCACGCCAAAGCGGCCGGAGTGCCGATCATGGTGGCCGTGAACAAGATGGACAAGGAAGCGGCCAACCCGGACCGAGTCAAGCGCGAACTGGCCGACGTGGGCATGGTGCCGGAAGAATGGGGCGGCGACACCACCTTCTCCTACATGTCGGCCAAAACCCGCCAGGGCCTGGACGACTTCCTGGAACTTCTGGCCCTGCAGGCCGAAATTCTGGAGCTCAAGGCCAACCCGGACAAACTGGCGCGCGGCCACATTGTGGAAGCCAAGCTGGACAAGGGGCGCGGCGCCCTGGGCACCGTACTCATCCAGGGCGGCACGCTGCGCGTGGGCGACTCGTTCGTCTGCGGCGTGCATCACGGCCGGGTGCGGGCCATGTTTGACGACCAGGGGCAGAAAGTGAGCGAGGCCGGTCCTTCCATGCCGGTGGAAGTGCAGGGCTTTGAAGGCGTGCCCGAGGCCGGCGAAGAGTTCGTCTGTCTGGCCGACGAAAAAGCGGCCCGCCGCATTGCCGAAACCCGCGCCACCAAGCAACGCGAACGCGAACTGGCCAAAGAATCGAAAGTCACCCTGGAAACCTTCCTGGCCAGCCGGGGCGGCGAAGCCGAAAGCCTGGTGCTCAACCTGGTGGTCAAAGCCGACGTGCAGGGCTCGCTGGAAGCCATTCTGGACCAGCTCAAGAAGCTCTCCACCGAAAAAGTGCGCATCAACATCATCCACGGCGGCGCCGGCGCCATTTCCGAATCCGACGTTCTTCTGGCCTCCACTTCGGGCGCCATCATCATCGGCTTCAACGTGCGCCCCAACCCCAAAACCAAGGAACTGGCCGACAGGGAAAACGTCGACATCCGCTTTTACGATATCATTTACAAGCTGGCTGAAGAAATTAAAAGCGCCATGGAAGGGCTGCTCGCCCCGGTGGAAAAAGAGGTGGCCCTCGGCCAGGCCGACGTGCGCGAAACCTTCAGCGTGCCCAAGGTCGGCACCATTGCCGGCTGCCACGTTTCCGACGGCAAGATTACCCGTAGCGCCCAGGTGCGGCTCCTGCGCGACGGCGTGGTGGTCTTTACCGGGCGCATCTCCTCGCTCAAGCGCTTCAAGGACGACGCGCGCGAAGTGCTCAAAGGCTACGAATGCGGCATCGGCATTGAAAACTTCAATGACGTCAAAGTTGGCGACGCTATAGAAGCTTTTGAAATTGTTGAAGAAGCCGCCACACTATAACTACTCTGCTCCGGCCGGGCCGTCCCATGACAGGGGCGGCCCGGCAAAAACATTGCTTTATTCAGGGACAGCATGGTCTTCAAGAAACGATTGGCACTTCCCCTGAACAGGGACAGCAAAAAGGGCGGCACACCGGCCCGGCTGCTCTGGCGCGCCGCCTGTCTGCTCCAGTTCCTGCTCTGGAGTTTTCTGATCTTTTTCCTGTTTTACCACTGGTTCGTGGAAACCCCGACCATGCAGGGCTATTACGACGCCGGGCTGGAACGCGGCTTTGACGGCCTGGCCGGGGTGGCGGCCTCGCTGGACCCGACCTTCGAAGAACTCAAGACGGTACAGGGGCGCGGCAATGCCAACCGCTTTACCCGCCTGACCGGCGAGTGCTTTTTCGCTGTCTGGTACGAACTGGACGAAATGCCCAGTTGGAACGCCGGCCTGGCGAAACTGCGCTTTGATCGGGACGGGCGCCTTTTGTGGGTCCGCCGCTACTTTATCGCGGAGCAGAACCCGGAATTCGCCGATGAAAATACCACCGGCGCGCGCTTTTCCGTCGTTCCTTCCTGGTCGGCGCGCGCCGGCGGCAGGGCCGAAAAGCCGGGCCTGACCGCCAACCCGGCCCACGGCCCCGCGGCGGTAAACTCCGGCGGAGGCCGGCCATGATCCTGAGCTCCCGCAAACGCGACTCCCTGATGTGCAGCGGCGCCTTTCGCAAAGTGATGCTCCACCTGCTGCTTTTCCTGTTCTTGTGGGCGCTGCTCGTTTTCGTGGTCATCCCCATGGACGGGCAGGACCCGGCTTCGCCGGAAGGGCGCGCCCTGGTCGAGGGCGAACGGGCCTACGCGGCCATTATCCGGGAGCGCCGGCCCAACCTGATTGCCACCCTGCGCGGCCTGAACATGGTGCATGCCGAATACACCCAGACGCAGGAAGGCGAGCAACGGCTGGTGCGCGTGGGCAACGTCAAGCTCTTTTTCGACCGGCAGGGCAACTTCCGCAGCCTGGAAATGCTTTACGAGCCGTCCAAATAGCCATGACCATTTTCATCGGCATACTGCGCCTCGAGTTCAGGCTGCACGGCAACGAATCGCTCAAGGACAAGCGCCGGGTGGCTCTAAGCCTCAAGCAGAAAGTCCGCAACAAATTCAATGCGAGCGTGGCCGAAACCGGCAGCGAGGACAGCATGGATTACTTGGCGCTGTCCATCGTGTCGGTCTGCAACGACAAAAAATATCTGGAAAGCCGTCTGGCCAAATGCCTGAACATGGCGCAGGCCGCCTGCGACGAGGAACTTGTTTATGACGATATTGAAATTATGGCCGCGGATTGACCCGGCCCGGAGCGGATATGACTACTGACAAGGACACCGGCCCGGCGGCCGTGGAATACCGGGTGGCCGAGCTCCTTAAAGGCGGCCGGCGCATTCTTATCGGCACCCACCAGGGGCCGGACGGCGACGCCGTGGGCTCCATGGCCGCCCTGGGCCATATTTGCCGGGCGCTGGGGCTGGAAGTAAGGCTGTATTGCCAGTCCGACCTGCCGGACGACCTGGCCTGGCTGCCCCTGCCCGGCCCGCTGGCGCATTCCCTGGGCGAATTGCGCGGCTGGGCGCCGGACCGCCTGGCCTTGGTCGACTGCGGCGCGGCAAACCGGGCCGGTCAGGAAATGGCCGATTTTTTCCAGGGCAAAAAACCCGCCGGCCTGGAGCGGAAGAAAATCCAGACTCTGAATATCGACCACCACGTGAGCAACCCGGCTTTCGCCGACCTGAACTGGGTTGAGGTGGCCGCCCCGGCCACGGCCGAAATCATCGCCCGGCTGGCCCGCCACCTGAAGCTGTCTTACGCCGGCGGCCTCGGGGAAGCCATTTACCTGGGCCTGGCCACGGATACGGGCAATTTCACCTATGCCAACACCGGCGCCCCTTCCCTGCGCCTGGCTGCGGAAATTATCGACAGCGGCCTGAAAGTGGAAGAACTTTTCGAAAAATACGACAACACCTGGAGCCTGGGCCGCATGCGGCTTTGGGGCGAACTCTTGCAAAACGTCAGCCTGCATGCCGACGGTAAAATAGCCTCCACGGTGATCAGCATGGCCACCCTGCGCAAGCACGGCTGTGATACTCCCGACCTGGAAGGCTTCGCCTCCTTCCTGCGCCACCTCAAGGGGGTGGAAGTTGCACTGCTGGTTCGCGAGGGCGCGACCAGCGGCAGCAAGGTCAGCCTACGCTCCATGGGCGGGCGCTCTTCGGTGGACGTTCAGGCCGTCGCCGCCCGCTTCGGCGGCGGCGGGCACCGGAGCGCCGCCGGAGCCGTCATCAGCTTCCCGGTCAACCAGGTCGAGGCCATGATGCTGGAAGCGCTGATTCCGGCGGTAACGGCGGATGGCGGCAACTAGGGCGTTTCCCTGGAAAAAGACGGCCCCGGGCCGGCCTGTCTTACGGGCCGGCCCGGGGCGTTAATAAAAGGGCAGAGCCGCGTTTAATAGGGTTCTTCCACAAAAGCGTGGGCTTCTTCTTCGCCGTCCAGCACGCGGTACACGCCCAGGGCCAGCGACTCCATCTCGTTTTC
Source organism: Deltaproteobacteria bacterium (assembly GCA_031264465.1). Classification (GTDB taxonomy): domain Bacteria; phylum Desulfobacterota; class Desulfovibrionia; order Desulfovibrionales; family Desulfovibrionaceae; genus WRHT01. The sequence goes on from JAISDX010000104.1 coordinate 29,284, forward strand.
GCCTGGCAGGACGTGCACGGGAGCGATGAACTTCACCCGTTCGGTGATCATGCCGGTGAACAGCTTGGAATAGGCCACGCCGCCGGTGAGGATGATGGCGTCGATGTCGCCGTTCACCACCACCGAGAGCCTGGCGATGGATTTGGCGGTATTCAGGGCCATGGCTTCATAAACCAGCCTGGCGTATTCGTCGCCTTCGGCAATGCGCTTTTCCACTTCGCGCGCGTCCTGGGTGCCCAGGTGATCCACGAGCCCCCCCCGGCCCATGATGCGTTTCACGGTGTGGTTGAAGTCGTTGCCGCTGTTGTAGCAGTAATCGACGAACTTATACATGGGAAGCGCGCCGGAGCGTTCGGGGCAGAAACCGCCTTCCTCGTCGCCCATGAGGTCCACGAGCTTGCCCTTTTGCTGCATGCTCACGGAAATGCCGCCGCCCAGGTGGCAGACCAGCAGGTTCTTTTCGCTGTGTTTCCAGCCCTGCTGTTTGCAGAACTTGATGGCCGCAGCCCGCATGTTCAGGGGGTGGCCCAGGGAGCGGCGCGGCATGTCCTTCCAGCCGCTGAGGCGGACTATCGGAATCATTTCGTCCACGGACACGGCATCGTAAATGAAAGCCTTGATGCCGAGAGGATCGGCGATTTCCTTGGCGATTTGCATGGCGATGAGCGAAACGTGGCGTGCCATCATCGGGCGGTTGCGCATAACGTCGATCATGGCCTCGCTCACCTGGTAAGCGCCGCTCTTGACCGGGTAGAACGGGCCGCCCCGGCCCACCACGGCCACGAGGTCGTTCAGGGTTTCGCCGTGCTTTTGGGCGGCTTCCAGCACCAGGCCCTTGCGCCAGTCCACCTGATCGTAGGGGCCTTTGAAGTTTTTGATTTCCTCGGGCGAATGGCTGAGGCTCTCCACCCAAAGAGGTTCGCCGTCTTTGTACATGGCGATCTTGGTGGAAGTGGAACCGGGGTTGATGGCCAAAATTTTACCTTTCATGCAGGGGCTCCTTACAATACTTCAATATTTTCTTGCCTGTTGAACTTGCCGGGCTTTTCGCCCGCACCAGCCCGCGCCCGGCGCCGCCGTCGGCGGGCCGGGCAGGGGGCGTGTCGAATTGTCAAAGCTTATTGCTTTTTGGCGGAGGCGGCGCCCATGACCAAGGAGAGGTACTTTTCCTCGGAGGAGGAGCCTCTGGAGGTCAAGACGATGGGCACCCGGGCGCCCACGACCAGGCCGGCCATGGTGGCGCCGGCCATTTCGGTAAGGGCTTTGGAAGCGATGTTGCCGGCCTGAATGTTGGGGAAGACCAGCACGTCGGGGTCGCCGGCCACCGGGCTGTCATATTTCTTGATGGCGGAAATGCTCTTGTTCAGGGCCAGATCCATAGAAATGGGGCCTTCCACGATGCAGTCGGTAAGCTCGCCCTTCTGATTCATCTGCTTGAGGGCGTCGGCGTCGACGGTTTCGGGCATTTTCGGGTTTACTTTTTCCACGGCCGCCAGCACGGCGACTTTCGGCTTGGCATAGCCCATGTTGCGCAGCACGCCCACGGCGTTTTCGATGATTTCCTTCTTCTGTTCCAGCGTGGGGTACATTATCATGCCGCCATCGGTGGCGATGGCTATCTTGTGAAACTTGGGAATGGAAAGGAAGGAAATGTGGCTCATCAGCTTGCCGACGTTCAGGCCGGTTTCCTTGTTGACCACGGCTTTGAGCAGAATGCTGGTGTCCAGCGCGCCCTTCATCAGAAAGTCGGCCTTGCCTTCGCGCACCAGTTGCACGGCAAAGGCGGCGGAGTCGGCAAAGTCGGGTTTGTCGAAAATGTTCTCTTCCTTGACGGTCACGCCCAGGTGGCCAAGAATTTTCTTGATTTCAGCCTTGTCCCCCACCAGGAGCGGATCCACCAGGCCGTCTTTCATGACTCTGGTCACGGCTTCCAGGGTGTGTTCCTCGCCGGCGGCGGCCACGGCCACCCGTTTTACGCCGGGGGCGCCTTTAACGCTCCGGATGACTTCATCCCAGTTTTTGAAATAGTCCATTGTGCAGGTTCTCCTTGCTTGATGCGTGGTGTTTATTTTGTTGCAGAAAACTTACACTGAGTTATCTCATTAAAAAATTTTTCACAACACCCATCTTGAGCGCCCACGGCATTTTAACCGCCCGCCCCCGAGATTTGAGCGATTTCAGGGCGGCGGCGGCTCCAGGGTTCCTTTGCATTTTTCCGGCTTTGGGCTATAAAATGTTTCACAGGCCAAAGCTTTGTCAGAAGTAATTTGAAAGTCCGGTTATAAATCAAACAAGGAGACGAGCATGAAAGCAGCCAAGAAAGGCGACTGGGTGCAGGTGCGCAAAGTGGTTCTGCCGGCAGGCAAACGCGCCCCGCAAGTGCCGGAGGACACCGCGAAAACCGACCTTCTGCTTTGGGTGAAAGGTTTTGCCCAAAGCGACGCCGACCCGGGAGAGGAAGTCGGCATCAAGACCGTTACCGGCCGCCTGACCTCCGGCATCCTCCAGGCTGTAAACCCCGCCTATACCCACGGCTTCGGCGACTACCTGCCCGAACTCGCCCAAATTTCAGCTCAGGTCAAAGAGCTGACCTTCGGAGAATAATCATGACAAAAGACATGTCCTACGAAGGGATCAACTCCCGCAAAGCGGAAATCATGCAAAAGTCCTTGGGCATCGACTATTCCAAGTTCGAACACCAGGGCGGTATCGGCTTCGATTATGACGCCATGATGGGCGAAGTGGCCTATTCCTACGAAGAAATGGTCAAAATCCAGCAGCAGACCGGCGTGGGCAACACCCCGCTCCTGGAACTGCGCAACATCACCGCCCTGGCCCGCCAGAGCGCTCCCAAGGGCAAAGGCGCCCGCATTTTCGTTAAAGACGAAGCCGCCAACGCTTCCGGCAGCTTCAAGGCCCGCCGGGCCTCCATTTCCGTCTATCATGCCGCCAAGGTGGGCTACAAGGGCGTCGTCACCGCCACCAGCGGCAACTACGGCGCGGCCGTGGCCTCGCAGGCGGCCATGCGCGGCCTGAAGTGCATCGTGGTGCAGGAATGCTACGACGGCCGCATGGTCGGCCAGCCGGAAATTCTGGAAAAGATGCGTATCTGTGAAGCCTACGGCGCCGAAGTCGTCCAGCTTTCCGTGGGCCCCGAGCTCTTTTCCACCTTCCTGGCCATTCTGGAAGAGACCGGTTACTTCAACGCCTCTCTTTACACCCCCTTCGGCATTGCCGGCATCGAGACCCTGGGCCATGAAATCGCCAACCAGTGCCGCCAGCGCCTCGGCAAAGACCCGGAAGTGGTGCTGATCACCAACGCCGGCGGCGGCAACCTTACCGGCACGGCCCGCGGTCTGCGCGCCGCCGGGGCCAAAAACACCCAAATCATCGGCGCCAGCGTGGACCTGGCCGGCCTGCACATGGCCTCCGACAAGGATTTTAACCGTAAATCCTTCACCACCGGCCACACCGGCTTTTCCATGCCCTTCATCAAGTGGCCGGACCGCACCGACGTGCCGCGCAACGCCGCCCGCTGCCTGCGCTACATGGATAAAAACCTCATCGTCAAGCAGGGCGAAGTGTTTTACATCACCCAGGCCCTGGCGGTGCTGGAAGGCTATGAACGCGGCCCGGCCGGCAACACTTCCCTGGCCGCCGCTTTCGCCCTGGCCAAGCAAATGGACCAGGACCAGGTAATTGTGGTCAACGAGACCGAATACACCGCCGCCGGCAAAATGCCCTCTTCGCAGCTCACCTTCGCCAAGCAGAACGGCGTTGAGCTCTCCTTCGGCGACCCGGACAGCGACAAGCCCGGCACGACCATCGTCTTCCCCAGAAGCCCGGACATGTTCAAAGTCCGCTGGGCCGACATGGACGACGCGCGGCGCGGCTATATCAAGAACTGCCTGGCCAACCACAAAGATCACCAGTTCAATGACCGGGACCACGCCTTCATGGCCGCCGAAATCCAGAGCACGCCGGACTTCGTGAAGAAGGTTCTGACCGAGTTGCGGTAGCCGGCCCGGGGCGACGCGAAAAAACTCCAAAAGCTTTGTCTGGGCAAGACTCCCGGTTTAAGATATATTCTTGGGCCGGGAGTTGTTTTTTCGCCGCTCCCAAACCGGAGGCCTTTTTAATTGTCCAAAAAGAAAACCGACCCGCGCCAGATAGACGGGGTGCTGGCGCTGAACAAGCCCAAGGGGCCCACTTCGGCGGCCTGCCTCGGGATGATCAAGCGCAAGCTGGGCCAGCCGAAAATCGGTCATGCCGGCACGCTGGACCCCATGGCCGAGGGCGTGCTGCTGGTCCTGCTGGGCCAGGCCACGAAAATTTCTTCGTATTTGCTTGATTTTGGGCAAAAAATATATGGTGCAACGCTTGAATTTGGAGTAAGAAGCGACACTTGGGACGCGGAAGGGCGGATTTTGGACGACCCCGCGCCCGAGTTTTTGCAAAACGCCCTGCAAGCAGCCCTGTCTTCCGGCGCTTTGAGCGAACGGACGCTGGGCGCGGAAATCGCCGCCTGGCTGGGGAAACTTACGCAGGAAGTGCCGCCCTATTCGGCGGCCAAGCACCAGGGCAAACCCCTTTATGCCCTGGCCCGCAAAGGGCTTGACACGCCGGTCAAGACAAAAACGGTGGAAATTTCACGCGCGGAGCTTGAGTGGTTCAGACCTCCGCTGGCCCGATTCCGGGTGGCGTGCAGTTCCGGCACCTATATACGATCCCTGGCCCACAGCTTGGGGGTGCGTTTTGGGTGCGGCGCCATGCTCAAGGAACTGACCCGGGAGTACAGTCACCCCTTTTCCCTGGATCAGGCGGTAAATCTTGATGATTTGCTGGCCGACCCGGACCTTTTGCCCCAAAAGGCGCGCGGCATCCGTTATGCCCTGCCCGCCTTGCCGGCCGTGGCCCTGTCCGCCGAAATGGCCGGGCGGCTGCGCGCGGGCGGCTTCATCCGGCCGGAGGAACTGCCGCCCATAAGCGGGGACAAGGCCCTGTTCCTGGGGCCGGACGGGCGCGAGCTCTGCCTGGCCGAGCAAAAAACGCCGCCGGGACGGACGGCCCGGGAAATGGCCCAAATGGTCTGGGGAGTGGGACGCGGACTGTGGAACGAATAACCCCATAGGAGGGTACGGCTGTGGTAATGGACGTTGAAAAGAAAAAAGAAATTATGGCCAAATACGGCAAGCACGAGGGCGACACCGGCTCCCCCGAAGTGCAGATCGCGCTTTTGACCGCGCGTATCGCCGAACTGACCGGACACTTTCAGACCCACAAGAAAGATTTCCACTCCCGTCAGGGCCTGCTCAAACTGGTCGGCCGCAGGCGCAACCTGCTCAAATACCTGCGCGAAACCGACGTGCAGCGCTACCGCGCCATCATTGAACAGCTCGGCCTGCGCAAGTAACCGCAAGCACTTCCGGAGAGGGTTCCGCCCCTCTCCGGACCTCGCCCCGGCAGGGGAACCGTTCCCCTGCGCCCCGTCAGGGTAGCTGGAGCGCTCGGGCATACGACACTTTACCCCTTGGCCTGACTCCCCTCACGCGCACTCCCGCACCGGGAGCTTCTTCAAGGCAAAACACCATTTAACCGTTGTAAGGGGGATCCGGGCGGAGGATCCAGCGAAGCGCTGGATATTCCGGGCGGAGTCCCCTTAGAAGAAACAAGAGGATCCATGAGTATTTTTAATCCTGTCAGAATAATGGCCCAGGCCGGCGGCAAGGAGTTCATCTTTGAAACCGGGCGTCTGGCCAACCAGGCCGACGGCGCGGTCTGGATGCAGTGCGGCGGCACCGTGGTGCTGGTAACGGCCTGTTCGGCCCCGCTGCCTCTGGATAAAGGCTTTTTCCCGCTTACGGTGGAGTACACTGAAAAAATGTACGCGGCCGGGCGTATTCCCGGCAACTTTTTCCGCCGTGAAATCGGCCGCCCTTCCGAGCGTGAAACCCTGGTTTCCCGGCTGATTGACCGGCCGATCCGCCCGCTGTTCGCCGACGGCTTCAACGACGAAGTCCAGGTGCTGGCCAACGTCCTTTCCTCGGACCAGGAAAACGAGTCCGACGCCATGTCCATTACCGGCGCCTCCGCCGCCCTGATGCTTTCCAGCCTGCCCTTCGACGGCCCCATTGCCGGGGCGCGCATCGGCCGGGTGGAGGGCGGGTTTGTGCTCAACCCGACCCTCAGCGAGCAGGCCCGCAGCGACATCAACTTTGTCATCGCCGCCTCCAAAACCGCGGTGGTGATGGTTGAAGGCGAAGCCAAAATGGTGAGCGAAGACGTGGTGGCCGAGGCCCTGGCCTGGGGCCAGCAGGCCGTGCAGCCGCTTCTGGCCGCGCAGGAAGAGCTGCGCGCCAAGGCCGGCAAGCCGAAAATCGAAGTGGCCGCGCCGCTGGATACCGCCGCCCTGCATAAATTCATTGCCGATTTCGCGGCCGACGACATCAGGAAAGTCATGTCCATTGCCGCGAAAATAGAGCGCCGCGCCGCCAAAAGCGAGCTCAAGGAAAAAATCATGGCCGCCGTCTGCGCCGAGGGCAGCCCCTTTGCCGGGGACGAAGCCATGCGGAAGGCGGCTTCGGAAGTTATCGGCGCCATCGAGAAGGAAATTGTCCGCCGCCGCATCCGCGACGAAAACAAGCGCATTGACGGACGCGACACCAAAACGGTGCGCGAAATCAAAATCGAAACCGGCGTGCTGCCCAGGGCGCACGGCTCGGCAATCTTCGCGCGCGGCGAAACCAAGTCCATGGTGGTAAGCACCCTGGGCAGTTCGACCGACGAGCAGCGCACCGATTCCCTCACCGGCGACAGCTTCAAAAAATTCATGCTGCACTACAACTTCGCCCCCTTCTCCGTGGGCGAAGTCAAGCCGGTGCGCGTGTCCCGCCGCGAAATCGGGCACGGCGCCCTGGCCGAAAAGGCCCTGCGCCCGGTGCTGCCGGTTGACGATTCCTTCCCCTTCACCCTGCGCGTGGTGGCGGAAACCATGGAATCGAACGGCTCTTCCAGCATGGCCGCCGTCTGCGGCGGCTGCCTCGCGCTGATGGACGCCGGCGTGCCCGTTGCCGCTCCGGTAGCCGGCGTGGCCATGGGCCTCATCCGCGAAGACGACGACTACCTGATCCTCACCGACATTTTGGGTGACGAAGACGCCCTGGGCGATATGGACTTCAAGATTGCCGGCACCGCCGAAGGCGTGACCGCCGTGCAGATGGACATCAAAATTTCCGGCATTCCGGCCGAAGTGATGGCCAAGGCCTTGGCCCAGGCCCGCGAAGCCCGCCTGCACATCCTGGCGGAAATGGCCAAGGTGCTGGCCGCCCCGCGCGCCGAGCTTTCGCCTTACGCCCCGCAGATGGAAGTGGTTGACGTCAACCCCGAAATCATCCGCCTGATCATCGGCCCCGGCGGCAAGAACATCAAGCAGATCACCTCGGACACCGGCGCTTCCATAGACATTGACGACTCCGGCAAAGTCTCCATTTTCGCCCCCACCCAGGAAGCCCTGGAACGGGCCAAGGAAATGGTGCTCTACTACGACCAGCGCGCCGAGATCGGCAAGAACTACCTGGGCAAGGTCAAGAAGATCATGGAAATCGGCGCCATTGTCGAAATCCTGCCCAACCTGGAAGCCCTGGTGCATATCTCCCAACTGGACACCGGCCGGGTGGAGAAAACCGAAGACGTGGCCCAACTGGGCCAGGAAATGCTGGTCAAGGTCATCGAGATCAACGGCGACCGCATCCGGGCCTCGCGTAAGGCGATTCTTCTGGAAGAACAGGGGATCCCGGACAGCGACCCCGCACCGGGCCGCAACCGCCCGCCCCGCCGCGAAGGCGGCGACCGGGAACGCGGCGGCCGTGACCGCGACCGCGGCGGACGCGACCGGGGCGACCGGGGACGCGGGCGCGACCGTGAGAGAAACTAGAAAAGATTAAGAGATGCCTCCGGCGGCTGGGGCCAATGGCCCCAGACCCCGTTAAAGTTGCTTGGGCCCGCAAAAAAGGCGGAGGTTTTTCCTCCGCCTTTCCGCTTGCTTTAACGACAAAAAACACATTGTGAAAATTAAGGCGCCCTTAAGCACACAGCGACCGAGTCGGCTTCGCTGACGAAAGCATAATCCCAATCGCCATTATCCAGGCGGATGAAATAGATCATATTGCTCATCATAGGCTCTCCGGACCAGTAGCGGAACTGGTAGTCGGGGGGGAGGTGTCCATCCTCCGGCCACCCGGCGGCATGAGCCGCGCCTTGCCCGCCTTCGCCGGGTCCGGCCACAGCCCGTAAGTGCTCCTGTCTGGGTAGATTGGTGGAAGGCTGATAATCGACGATATTCGGGTTGCCAACCGTACCGCATTTGCTGCTGGCAGCCGCCCAGGTCAGCCTGTCGCTTGCCGTGGGTGCGGCGCCAAACACGGACAAGGGACCATCGCCGAAACTGACCGTCGCGGTCTCGCTCACGGTTTTGCCGTCAATCACCATGGACGCCTTCACCGTCACCGTGCGCGAACCGACTATATCCGTAAGGTAGGCCGTATCTCCATCGGGAGCCACGCCGCCGTTGCCGCTCATGTCCGTTCTTTCCGCTTCCGTTCCATTCAGCCATATGGCCGACTGGCCCCAGGCCAGGCCGTTCGTGGCCCCGGTAGAACGGTTACCCCACCAGGCGGCGGTTATGGACGAATTCTCCACCGTCCAGGTCACCTCCCCAGGATTGATGGTCACGGTAGAGCCGTTAGCCGTGGCGGTGGCCGTGATGGAAGCCGTGGACCGGAACTGGCCGCTTGGCCCCATATAGAAAGCCGGACCAGGAACCGGGGTCAGCGTCAGAAAAGTCGTTGGCGCTACGGACGGGTTGCTCAGTTTGAAGTCCTGTTCCGTGCCGCCGGCCCGCACGGTCACGGTGGTCGGGTCCGGCGCGCTGGGTTCAAGCTCGACGGCGAACATCCCCTTGCCGTCGGTACTGGTGGTCAGGCTGGACTGAGGGCCGAGCAGCCAGGCCCCGCCGTGCGCGGTCACGCTGACGGATTGGCCGGGCACGATCTCGCCGAAGCCGTTGCGCAGCCGGAATTGATGCAGCCTTTGCCCGCCCGTTTCAAAAACGCCGAGGTATTCGATCCGGTAAGCGTTTTTGGCTCGGTATTCCAGAATGATCCGGTTCTCCCGGTCCACGAACTCATGCCGGGCGCCGGACACCGTGCGCAGTTCCGCCACTTTGGAATGCCGGATCTGCTCTTCCCAGGGCATGCCGAAGCGGTAGGTGAAGCTCAGCCCGAACTCCGTATCCGTTCTGCCCTGTTCCGTGCTCCGCTGCGTCAGGAAAGCCGACAGCAGGGGCACCGGCGTGTACTCCAGCCCGTAGGACCAGACCTTGGGGTCCTGTTCCAGACGATCCGCCCCGAACATGCCCACATGCTCGCCGTACCATTGCGTATAGGCCCCGCTGAGGGCGAGGTTGCGGTAAAAGGGCAGGTAGGCTTTGACCCGGGCATCCCAGCCCTTGGCCGGGCGTTCCTCCACCAGCCGGCGGTCGAAGTCGTAGGAACCCTTCCAGCCCGAGAGCGGAAAATAGTAATTGGAGGCCAGACGCAGCCAGTCGTATTGCAGTTCGACCCCCAGGCCGCCGCGCTGATGCGAGCGCGTGAAGTCGTAGTCGAAAAAGGCGTTGTAGCCGAACATCCAATCCCCGGCATCTTCTTTAGTAGCGCCCGGAAACCAGCGCTGCCCCAAGCCGAAGTTGCCGATCCAGCGGTCTTTTCCGTCCGCTTCGCCGCCGGACACGGCCATGCTCCGCGCCCCGGCCTGCGCGAACAGCGTCGTATATTGCCCGTCATACAGGGGCAGCAGCACGTCGCCCTCGCCCCGGAAACGCCCGTCCCAATCCAGGCTGAAGTTCAGGTGGGCGCGGCCGTTGTCCGCCAGGCCGGACAAAGCCGCCTCGCCCAGGCTGTTGGCCAGGCCCAGGCCATAGGACATGGCGCGCTCCTGGGCCAGGCGCAGCGGGTCGAATTCGGAAAGATCGCGGGAAGAGCCGGAAGCGGCGGTAATACGCCTGCCGCTGGTCGGATCGTCGCGCCCCCGCAAGTCGTAGCGCAACTCGCCATCCAAGCCGGGCGCGTAGCCGCTTGGCAGGCCGGAGCGCATGTAGGCGGAAGCCCGCCGCCCGCCATCAGAAGGGTGCGAAGGGCCGGAACTCAGGCCCGGCAGACCAGCCAACCCGGCCGCCTGGTTGAACAGCGCCTCGGGCAGGGCCTGCGGTCTGGCGCCGCCGCCGGCGGCGTCAGGGGAAGCGGGAACCGCCGGGCAGAGCGTCAGCATCAGGATCATGACGCAGCCCAACCGCGCCACGGGTTTCCACCAGCCGTGTCCCGGGCCTTTCCCGGGGTGTTTATGCGAAGCTTCCATTGTTTCTCTGATACATTGGGCCGCGTTAAAGAAAAAACCGTGACCGGAAAACGACTATGCCTTTCCGGGTCACGGCGTGAACGACAAATCGGCCCTGTCTCTCGCTGGAAACAGGGCCGGAAATAAATGGCGAAAGCGCGCCGCTCCTGACGGAGAGCGCGTTACACTGTGCTGTTGATGTGTGTGTGTGTGGTGTGTGTAGCAAAAATCAAGCCAGGACCGAAGATTTCAGCCCCATCGGCTTGCTTTTTCTCGAAACGAAAAATGTTTTTTACTTGTGCGTTCATGCCGTCCGCTTGAAACAGGGGATTGAAACTCTTGAAAACCATACGGCAAGCCGCAGAGGCAGTTCACTTACCCGATTAAAAAGTAAAAGGCAAGAATCTGATGCGGTGATCATTTTGGCGTCGCCGATGAACAGCGGAACAAATATTTTATACCCGTTGGTCAATTTTGTCGCCTTCATGGACTCCCGGCGCTTGCTATACTTCCCGTCATGTCACGCTTCGTCTGTCGTTCAGGCGGGCGGACCGTTCCGCCGTCTCCGGTGGCGCGCCCTTTTGGTCCAAGAATGTGTAGCTAAATTGCCCGGCATTTTCTTTTTGAAGGAGAGGTGCGTATGATTTTTGACAACATTATTCTCGACACGGCGGTATTGGCTTTTTTGGGCGGTTGTTTCGGCGCCTGCCTGGGCGGGTTGTGGGTATTCGTGCTTGACGGCCTGCTGGTTCTTCTGGGCTGCGCCGTTGTTTTGGCCGGCGGCTCGGATTTCCTGTTGCTGCAAATCGCTTTGGGGCCCCTGTTCGGTCCCCAGACCACTTTTTTGGGCGGCGCTTTCGCGGCTTCATACGCCGCCGGCATCCGGAAGAACCACCCCGGCGGCTCCGGGAGCGACATCATCTCCCCCCTGTTGGGCACTTCCTGGGACGTGCTGCTGGTCGGCGGGGCAGGGGCGACGGCCTGCGCCCTGCTGGCCTCGGCGGTTATTCCGCATCTTCCCCTGTTGAATCGCACGGACGGTCTGGCGGTCTCCATCGTCATCATTTCCCTCATCGGCCGTTTCCTGTTTCACCGTGAAGGCCCCTGCGGCAAGAAGGAATCCATCAAGAAATTCGGCCTGCTCGGAACCAACAATTATGCGATCTCCTGGCTGCCCTGGCTGGCGCAGCCTTCGCGCCTGCTTATTGTCGGCGCCTCTGTCGGGTGCCTAGCCGGGGCCTCGGCCATGTTCTGCGAGCGGATTTTGCAGCCCATGGTGCAGGCCGGCAGCGTCGCTGCTGGCACGGCCTACGTTATCCCCTATATTTTCTTCTGGAGCGTCTCCGCCGTGATGCTGGCCGCCCTGCAACTGGGGCAGGGAGCCACCCAGAAAATTCCCGTCACCCACGGCATCGCCGTGCTCGGGGCGGCCGCCTATCTGGGCAGCCATTCGTTGCTGGTCGCCATTCTCGGCGGCATTTTCGGCGCGTTTCTTCAGGAATTTTGCGCGCGGTGCTTCAACAACCACGGCAGCGACCATGTGGATCCGCCCGCCTTCGTCATCACTCTGGGTATTTTGCTGTACAGCTTCATTCCCTGGTGATAGGGGCGAAGTTTTGCTTTGGACATAGAACAAGCCGGATGGCCAACAGCCCCCGCCACCTCAAAAAAGAGGAGCGGGGGCTGCTGGCCGTTGTTGGCTACAGCGCGCTGGCGCTCAGCTTACGATAATTCGAAGGCGACATGCCCACTTCTCTTTTGAAGCATTTACAGAAATAATTCAGATCGTTGTAGGAAAGCTCCAAAGATATGGCGTTGACCGGCATATCGCTGCCCTGTAAAAGTTCTTTGGCCAGTCCCATCCTTCTGCCGGTGAGGTAGGCTATAAAAGTGACGCCGAGCGTTTTTTTGAACAGCCTGCTCAGGTAGCATGAACTTACATGGGCATGTTCCGCTGTCTCTTCCAGGGTTGTCCCCCGGAAAAGATTGCGTTCGATATAGTTGAGAGCTTTTTGCATGGGATCGGAGGTATGGCCGAAATTTTCGTGGGCCACTTCGAAAAGGGCATCCAGCACGCTCAGCAGTTCCGTCATCACCTTGCGCCGGTTCCGCCTGTCAACCCGTATCAGGCGCAATCTTTCCGCATGGGCGCGCAGTTCGTCCGGGGCGAGGCCCTGATCCGTTCCAAGTTGCAGCAGGGCATCGGACAGCTCCCGGATCAACTGATCCGGAACGCTTTTCTGTTGCCCGTAAATGCTGTTCACATATTCCCGCAAAAGCATGACCCCTTCCCGGTACAAATCCTGGGCCAGAAGAACGGACAGCCGTTCCATCTGCGCGCGAAGCTGGCGGCTCTGGTCGGGGAGAATATTCAGACAGGACTGGATGGTGTCCACCAGGATTTGCGGGCGGACCGGCTTGAGCAGATACTCGTCCGCCTTCAGGCGAATCGCTTCCCGGGCCATGTCGAACTTGTCGTGCGCGGTGGTGATGATCACCTTGGTCGCCGCGCTTTTCTGCCGCAGGTAATGGAGCACTTCCAGCCCGTTGGGGCGGGGAATGTTGATGTCGACCAGCATCAGGTCTATACCGCCCCTGTCGATGAAGGCCATGGCCTCCCCTCCGGTGGCGGCCTCTCCCAGGATAGTGCACCCGGCCAGCCTGTCGGTGAGGATACTGCGTAAAGCTTGGCGTTCGAGGCTTTCATCTTCAACGATCACTATCTTGCACATGCGAGCCTCCTGTCACGGCCTCAGAGATTACCGGGATCGAAATGCAACGGAAAGCGCATGCGAACCGTAGTGCCTTCTCCCGGCAGGAACGAACTTACAATTTCAAGCCCGTACTGATCACCAAAAAAGAATTTCAGCCGTTTGTCGACATTGTGCAGACCGATGCCCGTTCCCCCCTGGCGATCCGCGCTGCCCTCCAGGGCGGCCTTGGCTCTTGCGGGATCAATGCCGTCGCCGTTGTCGATGAGTTCCAGAATCATGTCCGTTCCGTCGTCATGGGCGAGCAGCCGGATATGGCCGTCTTCGCCCCTGGCCTCCACGGCGTAGTTGACGCAGTTTTCCGCGATGGGCTGGAGCACCATGAAGGGGCAGAGCACCTGATTGTATTTTTCGTTTACCTCAATGGAGAAAGAGAACTTGTCGCTCATGCGCACCTGCTGGATATACAGGTAGTTTTTCACATGCTCCACTTCACTGCGCACGGAAACGAACTGGGAGATGTTTTTCCGCAGGATATAGCGCATCATGTCCGAAAAACCGTAGACGACCTTTTCGGTCTTTTCGGCCCGTTCGAAATAGGCCAGCCGGCCGATGGCGTTCAGCACGTTAAACAGAAAATGCGGGTTGACCTGATAGGAGAGCGCCTGCAACTCAGCTTCCCGCAGGGATTTTTCCAGTTCCAGCCGATGCCTGGATTCTTCCATAAGCCGCAGATTCTTGGTGTTGAGTTCCTGGCTCATGATCTTGGAATAGCTTTCTTCAACCAGGTATCCGGCTAAATGATACAGAGTATAGGCGGCGGAATGGATTTTCTTGTACGAGATGACGGGCGTCTGCTGGAACAGCTCTTCCAGCCTGGGGTCGCGCGGCGCGGCCGGGGGGTTGGCGTCAAGCCGTTCCACCCGGTGGCCGTTAGCGTCCTTGAGGCGCACCTGCCCCGCGAGAACCGCCCCCAGATAGGTGCCCCGCAGGACAAGCGGAACGGCGAAGTCCACCAGCCCGCCGTGGCAGAGAAAAAGGCCCGGGCCGCCCCGCGCCATGGCCTTTCGTCCGCCCAGGTCATCGGAGCGGATGCAGCGCGCCCGGCCTTCTTTGGAGGCCCGCATCGCTTGGCAATGCTCGGTGAAACCGCTGAGCGAAGTCACGGGAACGCCGTGCATGTCCACTGTCACCAGGGCAATGCCAACGGCGGCGCTGAAATTGTCCTGCACCTTCTGGAGCATCTCCAGGTTGATCAAATCTTTGAGGCGTACGGGGCTATTCATAGCGTCTTTTCGTCGCGTCCGCATGTCAGGCCAAACATTGTGAACGCAAGGTTTCGGCCGTATCCGTCCGTTCCCAGGCGAAAAGCGGCTCTTCCCGCCCGAAATGGCCATAGGCGGCGGTTTGACGAAACACGGGACGGCGCAGATCCAGGCGCGCGATCATCCCGGCGACGGAAAGCGGGAAGCTGCGCTTGACCGCATCGCGGATCGCCCGGATTTCCGCCTTTTCCGTTCCGAAAGTGGTCACTGTGAGCATTTCCGGAAGCGGGCGGCCTATGGCGAAGGCCATGGCCACTTCGCACTGGGCGGCCAAGCCCGCCGCCACCACGTTTTTCGCTATGTATCTTGCCATATAGGCGGCTGTCCTGTCTACCTTGGTAGCGTCCTTTCCGGAAAAAGCTCCGCCGCCGTGGCGCGCGCAGCCGCCATAGGTATCGACCATAATTTTCCGTCCGGTCAGCCCGGTGTCCGCCGCCGGCCCGCCTTCCACGAAGCGGCCGGTGGGGTTGACAAGAATGCGCGTATCCGGGGCAAGCCAAGTCGCGGGCAGCACCGGAATTATGACCTGTTCCGCGATCCCCCGCGCGAGAGTTTCTTGTGAAATGTCCGGGTCGTGCTGGGCGGCGACGACGATACTGACCAGCCCGGCCGGTCTGCCATCCGACCCGTAGCGGACGGTCACCTGGGTTTTGCCGTCGGGCCGCAACCAGGGCAGCGCGCCGCTTTTCCGCGCGCTGGTCAGACGGCGCGCGAGCGCATGCGCCTGAAAGGCCGGGCAAGGCATAAGGGAAGGCGTTTCGTCGCAGGCGTAGCCGTAAAAAACGCCCTGATCGCCCGCGCCGGTGACCTCGCCACGGGAAACGCCCCTGGCGATGTCCGGCGACTGGGCATGGACGCTGGTGACGATGAAGCAGGTATCCGCGTCAAAGCCGAGTTCCGGGCGTATATAGCCGATATCGCGTATAACCCGCCGCGCTGTGGCTTCGATGGAAAGCAAAGCGGACGAGGTAATCTCGCCCGCGATAAAGACCGTGTTGCCGCTGACCATCGTTTCAGCCGCGACTCTGGCGAAAGGATCCTGTTCCAGACAGGCGTCGAGAATGCCATCGGATATCTGGTCGCAAATCTTGTCCGGGTGGCCTTCGGTAACGGATTCGGCGGTTGCGAGATATTCCATGCTCACTCCTTGGCTGGAACATTAGGCGCTCCAATCGCTAGCCGCCCACCGT
>JAISDX010000054.1 GCA_031264465.1 Deltaproteobacteria bacterium
TTGGAGGTTTTTCCCTGTTCTGGGAACCTCGCTAAACAGCCGCCGAGTTATGGGCTTGGCCTTTTCCTCAGCGGCGAAGAGGGTAATTATACCCATCGGGAGGGGGTGTCAACAGGAAATTTATAAAAAAGTGGGAAAGGTAGTGCCGGGCGCGTTATCGGCCAGTTTTTTCAGGCTCGGGCCGGCGTAAATAGCCGGCCAGCATTCCGCCGCAGGAAGTAAACAGAACCATGGCGGCCGCGGTTTCGGAAAGGACGCTTTCCGCCAGTCCGACCACAAATATGAATAAAAGCCCGGCGAGGCCTATTTTGTAAGGAGCCGGCAGTCGGTAGCCAGCCATAACGCCAGCGGCGTACATGCCGATCAAAAGGATCAACCCGATGCTGCCCATATCCGACATGACGCCTAGCACAAGGCTATGCGCCCGGTGTTTGTCAGTTTCCACGATCGGGTATTTTTTCTCGAGCTCGGCCCGGTGCTTTTTCAGATATTCACGGTGCAGCCTGGTGTACGATTGCAGTCCGTTTCCATATACCGGGCTCTGTTTGTAGCCATGCAGGGCGATTTCCCAAATCGGCAGGCGGCTCTTGATGGTCGTCTCCTCAAGCGGAGACTGCATGGCCGACACCAGCCGGCGTAGTTGCGGCTGTTCCGGCAAGGGCATCTGGTTGACAATCACCAGGGCGGCGGCAACGGAAGCGGCCGTGAGCAACAGCTTCTTCAGCGAGAACCGCGGTACCGCAATGGCTATGAAAAGCGCTGTGCCAACCGTGGCAAACAGGTTCGAGCGGGACCAGCTCAAGCACAGTGGCACGGCCACCATCAGCAGGAGCAGCCAGTCCAGGCCCGGGCTGACAATGCGCTGCTTGCCGCAACGTATGAAAAACCAGAGGCAACACCCCCAGCCCATCATGGTGCCCAGATTGTTGGGGTGGTCCATATACAGGGCCAGCCGGTCATGCTGGTGGATGTTGACGGGGGTGAGAAGGCTGTATTCCGGATAATGGATATAGAGCAACCATAGCAGCGTTGATACGACAACACCCGCGCAAAGGCCGATCAGGCTGAGCCCGAGGCCTTTCCAGCCCAGATAATGGACCACGCCAAGCCCGATTAGGCAAAATGTGAACCAGTTCCTTGTGGTGCGGAGGCTGCGTTCATCGATTAACAGGAGAATGGCGGCAAACAGGCAAAGCAGGATAAAGAAAACGAAAAACACCAGGGCCGGGCGCATTTGCCTCAAGGGAGGCCAAGTGAGCCGGCCTTGCCGGTAATCCACGCCCATCAGAACCAGGATCAGGGCAATCAGAGAAAAGCGCTGCCATTCTATGTTCAGATTAAGGACGCTAAAACCCCACATCAACGTCCACAAGATCGCGATTAATGAAATGGCCGCCCGCCTTTTGCCGACTGCAAGACTGTTTTTCATCGTTTATTCTGCCGTCAGGTTTTGCGCGAATTCGAAAATCCGCCGGGCGCGTTTTCCCCAGGTATATTGCTTTACCGCGCTTAAGCCGCGCCGCCGCAACTCTTCGGCCAGCCCGGGATTAGCGGCCAGCCCGGCAATGGCTTCAGCCAGCCCGGCGGCGCTGCAATCAGGCGCCGTATGTGTAAGACCGGCGACGTGCTCAAATATTTTAAGCGGTGTGGCACTTACCGGCAAGCCCAGGGCCAGCGATTCGTTCAACTTCAAGGGGGAGAAAAACCCGCCGGTTTTTTGTTGAGGAATAATGGAAATATGCGCCGAACTGCAAATTTTGTGCAGATCCGCCTGGGGCACAAACCCGGTAAAGCGGACGCGGTTTTCTTCATCGGGAATTTTCCGGCGCAATTCTTCCAGGTCGGCCATATATTCCGGATAGCCGCGTCCAATAACCGTCAAATGAAAACGCTCCGGCAACAGCCGCATGGCCTTGAGCAGTTCACCCACGCCCTTGCTTTCCCTGATGTTGCCGAAGTAGATTAGGTTGATGCGCAAGCCGGAATCCGCAGCCGGCCAGGGGTGTTCGGCGCTGAAAAGGTCCACCGGCCTGAACACTCGCTCGCTGTGGCAATTTGGTTCCACCAATACCGGTTTCCGGTAATTGAACAACTGCCGGGTCTCCTCCGCCAGAACAGGATTGGTGACCACCAGACCGTCAATGGCCTCCAGTATGGACTGTTCCTGCCGCCTGGTGCCGGGCCAGTGTTTTTTTTCGGCTGCCTGGCGTTGTTTGGACAAAATCTCGTGCATTTCAAACAAAAATATGCCGCGGCCTCTAAAAAACGGCAGGCCGCGCGCCGTTGCAATAAGCGCGGCTTCGCCCAGATCCCTGGTATAAAACAAGGGATTTTTTGCCGCGGCCAGCCGCGTCAACACCTTGAATCGGAAGCGCAGCCCGTAAAGCCCCCGCTGCCTGGCGCCCAGAGGGAGCCAGCTTGCCGCGCTTCCCGTTTCGATGCCCAAGCCGGCCAGGTAGCGTTTCAGCTCCAGGCCGTTACGGGCAATTCGCAAGCCGGGGTGAAAAAACAAGCGGATACCTTCCTGGTCGGCAAGGTCGGAAAAAGCGGCAGCCATTTGCAGAGTTTGGATGCTATTGGCCTTTGACGTTGGAAGCACCAGTTTTTTCGCATACACGATACTGTCTAGCATTGCCGTTCCGTTCGACCACTCAACCCAGGTTTTGCTTCATTGCTTCAAGGTCGCGAATCTTATCTTCCAATAGGGCAAGTTTTGCCATGATATCTTCGCTCCGCTGCTGCAATTGGTGAAATTCCTTGAGCAACTTCGTGGTCCGGGCCGAATCCGCGTACACTTCAGGCGCGGCCAGCAGGCTCTCCACTTCTCCCTGGCGCTCCAGGAGCTGTTCCAGATCTTTCTCCAGTTTGGAATACTCGTCATGCAGGGGTTTTTGTTTTTTGTAAAGCTGGTTGCGCAACTCGGCCTGTTCGCGCTTCAAGCGTTTTTGCTCTTCGCGGGAACAGGGCGGGAACAGGGCGTCGCCGGCCGCCGCGCCGGGCGTAATTTCCGCCGTCGGCTGGCTGCCGGCCAGCTTCGCCTGTTTCCTGGCTTCGCTATATTCGGCATAGCCGCCCGGGTAAATGGAAAAGCCTTCCGGCGTGAGCGCCCAGATCTGCTCGGCCGCCTCGCTCAAAAGATGCCGGTCGTGCGCCACCAGCAAAATGGTGCCTTTGAACGCTCCCAGGGCTTCCACCAGGGCTTCGCGGCTTTCCAGGTCCAGGTGGTGGGTGGGTTCGTCAAGAATCAGGAAATTGCAGCGGGCCAGGAACAGGCAGGCCAGGATCAGGCGACTTTTCTCGCCGCCCGAGAGGCTGCCGGCCGGCCGGTCGAAATAGTTCTGCCCCAGCAGAAACAGCCCGAGCACGCTCATGAGCTCTTCCTCGGTGCTGCGCGGGTCGGACAGGCGGCGGATTTCCCCGAGCACCGTACCGTTGGGGTTTATGGTCTCAAGCTGGTGTTGGCTGAAATAGCCCATGCGCACCTGCGGGTCCATGGCGATGCTGCCGCCTTCCCGCTCCAGCCGGCCGGTGAGGAGTTTGAGCAGCGTGGACTTGCCGCAGCCGTTCGGCCCCACCAGGGCGACTTTCTGCCCACGGTAAATATTGAAGGACAGGCTCTCCCACATGCGCCTGCCGTCCGGGAAGCCAAAACGCAAATCCGCAACGGAAAGCACCGAGCGGCCGGGCTGCGGCGGCTCCGGCCAGGCAAAGTCCAATTCCCTGCGTTTTTGCGGCGCGTCCAGTCCCTCCAACTCCTTTTCCAGGCGCTTGGCCATCTTCTGGCGCGAAGCCGCCTGGCGGGCCTTGGTGGCTTTGGCCTTGAAACGGCGCACAAAATCCATCTTGCGCTCAATTTCGTCCTGCAAGCGGGCGGCTTCACGCTCGCGCTGCATGGAAAATTCTTCCTGCATGGCGATGAACTGGGTGAAATTCCCCTTGCGGAAGAGCGGCTTGCTCGCGCCCAGGTAGAGCAGGTGGGTGCCTATTTTATCCATGAACACCCGGTCGTGGGCCACGAAAATCAAGATCCCCTTGTAATCCAGCAGGAAGTTTTCCAACCATTCCACGGCATCAAGGTCCAGGTGGTTGGTGGGTTCGTCGAGCAGCAGCACGTCGGCCCCGGCCGTGAGCACTCGGGCCAGCTTGGCCCGCTCGCGCCAGCCGCCGGAAAGGTTGCGCATGGGCCGGCGCCATTTGTGTTCCTCAAACCCCAGGCCGGAAAGCACTTCCTTGGCCCGCTGCTCCGGGTTGTAGCCGTAAAGGTGCTCAAGTTCGCTCTGGCGCTGCGCGAGGCGCAAAAGAGCCGCCGCGTCGCGGGCCGCGCCGGCCTTTTCCCACTCCTGCCAAAAATCGCTCCAGTCCGGCAGCACTTCCAGCACAAAATCCAGCAGCGGCACTTCCAGCACTGCCGGCGTCAGCTCCTGCATCACGAAGCCCATCCGGCTGGCGCGCGGCACCGTGACCCGGCCGGCGTCCAGGGTTTCAACCCCGGCCAGCATGCGCAGCAGGGTGGACTTGCCGCTGCCGTTGGGGCCGCACAGGCACAGCCGCACCCCGGACTGCACTTCGAGCGAGAAGTCGGTGAAAATATCGCGGCCGCCGTAAGACTTGGAAATATTTTGAATGGAAAGATGCATAAAGCTGGTTTACCCCTCCGGGTACAAGTACTCGATTTCCCGTTTGAGTTCGGCAAAGGTTCCGGCTTCTATGGCCGCCCTGGCTCGGCGCGCCAGGTCCAGGAAGTAGGTCAGGTTGTGCAGCGAGTTCAGGCGGAATGACAAAATTTCCCTGGCCGCGAACAGGTGCCGCAGGTAAGCGCGGGAAAAGGCGCGGCAGGTGTAGCAGTGGCAGGCCGGGTCCAGCGGTCTGTCGTCCTCGGCGTATTCGCGGCGCTTGATGTTGAGCTTGCCCAGTGAGGTGTACAAGGTGCCGTTGCGGGCGTTGCGGGTGGGCAGCACGCAGTCGAACATGTCCACCCCCCAGCCGATGCCGGTGACGATGTCGCGCGGCGTGCCCACGCCCATCAGGTAACGCGGCTTTCCGGCCGGCAGCAGCGGCGCGGTATGCTCCAGCAGTTCATACATTTCGTCTTTTGGCTCGCCCACGGACAGCCCGCCAATGGCAAAGCCGTCAAAATCGTGCCGGGACAGTTCCTCCACCGAGGCGCGGCGCAAGTCTTTGAAGAAGCCGCCCTGGGTGATGGCAAACATCAGGTTGACGGCCGTGTCTTTGGGGAATTCAGAGCGCGCGGACAAGCTGCGCAAGGCCCAGCTCGTGGTCATTTTTATGGACTTTTCAGTGTAGTCGCGCGGCGTGCCGTAGGGCACGCACTCGTCCAGCACCATCATGATGTCGGAGTTGAGGTTGCGCTGAATTTGCACCACTTTTTCCGGAGTGAACAGGTGCTTGGAGCCGTCCAGGTGCGAGCGGAACTCCACACCCTGTTCGCTGATTTTACGCAGACAGGACAGCGAAAAGGCCTGAAAGCCGCCGCTGTCGGTCAAAAAGGGCTTGTTCCAGGCCGTAAAGCCGTGCAGTCCGCCGCGCCGCGCCACCAGTTCGTCGCCGGGGCGCAAGTAGAGATGGTAAGTGTTCCCCAGGATTATTTCCGCTCCCAGGGCGTGCAGGTCGTCCGGGGCCACGGCTTTTACGCTGCCCACCGTGCCCACCGGCATGAAAATGGGGGTTTCCACCGCGCCGTGCGCGGTAAAAAGGCGCCCACGCCTAGCCGCGCCATCCTGCGCCAGCAACTGAAAGGCGCCGGGAGGGTGATTGGGGTGGCTGTTTTGCATGGCAGGCACAATATACTGAAAACCTCGGCCTTGCAAAGCCAAGAATAGCGGAAGGGCGATCCGCTCTTAGAGCATATATAATCCGACAGACGCCCAGCCGCTGCCGGCGCCAAATTCCAATACGCGCGCGCCAAGGGGCAGCCATTTTTTAAGAAGCTCCGTTCCCGGGGCGCTCATGTAAGGAGTGTCGCAAACCGGCTCATGCCGGCCTTCGCGGCGGCGATGGCGCACGGCGACAGGCCCGCCAGAGTAAAAACACCCCCAGCGCCAGCATGGGCAGGCAAAGCAGCATGCCCATGGTCAGCCAGCCGCCGGCGAGATACCCCAGGTGCGCGTCCGGCTCGCGGGCGAATTCCACCATAAAGCGAAAGCAACCGTAGCCGACAAGGAAGAGGCCGCTGACGGCCCCGGCCCGCTTTGCCTGGCGCGGCCTAGCGGAATAGAACCAGAGGATGAGGAACAGGGCGAGCCCCTCCAGCCCGGCTTCGTAAAGCTGCGAAGGATGGCGGGGCAGAGGGCCGGCCTCCGGGCCGGGGAAGATCATGCCCCAGGGCAGGTCGGTGGGGCGCCCCCAAAGCTCGGCATTAATGAAGTTGCCCAAGCGTCCGAAAAAAAGCCCGGGCGGCACCAGCGGAGCGATAAAATCCATGGTGCGCATAAAATCGGCCTGGTGCCGGCGCCCGGACAGCCATTGCGCCAGGATCACCCCGATGAGCCCGCCATGGAAGGACATGCCGCCTTGCCAGACGGAAATGACGTCCAGCGGGTTGTCCAGGTAAAACGGCAGGTTGTAAAAAAGCACGTAGCCCAGCCGCGCGCCCACAATCACCCCCACCAGGCTCCAGACCAGGATGTCGTCAAACTGTTGCGGGGTGAAGGGGCCGCCCAGCTCCTTGCGGCGGGCGGCGCGGCGGCGGCCCAGCAGCCAGGCGGCCAGAAAGCCAAAAACGTACATCAGGCCGTACCAGCGCACGTTAAGCGGGCCGATGGAAAAAGCTACCGGGTCTATGGCGGGAAAAATCAACATGGCTGGGCGAGTATAGATAAAGGCCGGGCGTAAGTCACTATCAATCTGGGCGATTAATCTGGGAAAAAAATAGCAAAAGCAATGGGTATTCATTATTTCCAACTTGATTGGGAGACATAAGAGTAACCCGGCGGGAAACCGCCTGTATAATAACGGCCCGGCCGGGTGTTGGCACCGCCACGGCAGGGCCTGACCCGGCATTTGACATTTTACCGCGCTGCCCGGTTACGGCGGGGCATGATAAAAATGCCATAATAGGGGCTGCCCACCCTAAAGAGATTAAGTCTCCTGACCGATACGCTGGTTGAGGGGATTTAAAGAATGGACACAACGAGCTATTACACCAGGAATATGTTGCTGCAATATGGCAGGCAGTTCATATCCTCAAGAAGGCTGGCCCGTTACTGCCGTTTGCGGGAGGCGGGCCAAGGCGAAGGCCGGCCGCCGGACGAGCAGCGTCGTCTGATGGTGGAGCGTATCACCCGAGAGGTGGTTGACAATTTGGTTTTTACCGGCAGCGAAAACCCGGTGGTGCAGGAAGTGCGGGAACGCATGGACGAAACCCTGGGGAAAAAATTTATTTTTCATTACCCGCCGGGCGAAATGGACTTTCGCATCCTGCAGCGGACGCCGCAGGGTGACTTGGAAGTTTCCTCGGATGAGAAACGCCGGATAATGGGAAAATTGATGGACATTACCCGGGAGACAGTGTCGGCCACCATGCTCTGAGCTGGCGGCCGGAGCGACCGGGTGGCCCCGGGTGGCCAGTACGGATTGTGAAGTCGGGTCAAATATGATAAAGTAGCGGGAGAGCGCTTTGGATGGCAGCCAGGCGCCCGCAACGGACGGAGAACGGATATGGAAATCAGAAACAACACGAACAGGCTCGATCCTTACCTGAACCGGGTGGACCTTGAAGCCTCCCAGGCCACGTCCCAAAACGTGGGGCAGGCCGGCGCCCAGGGCAGCATGAAAGTCAACACCGGCTCCTTCGGCCTGGAAGGCAGCGATAAGGTGACGCTGTCCTCCGCGGCCCTGCGAGACGTGGTGTCGGCGGAGGCCGCCAAGGCTCCGGACATCCGTCAGGACAAGGTGGACGCCATCAAAGCCAGTCTGGCCTCCGGCAGCTATGCGGTGGATGCGCAGGATATCGCCGGCAAGCTCCTGGGCGGCGCGTTTTAGAGCATTTCGTCATGGAAAATATCTATTCCGGTGAAATGCTCTGGCCTTATGAAGGAAGCGTAGCAAGGCCCGCGAGATTGGCGTAGGCGAGCTTTGCTTGACGTTAAGCGACAATATCAAGCGCGAAATGCTATAGAGAAGCGCGGCTTAATGGTCTTTTTGCTCCCTGGCTCCGCCCGGGCGAAGCTCGGTCAGGTCTTGCCGCACTTCGCTCCGCCCGGAACCCGGTTGCCGGAGCGAGGCTTGGCGGAGAACAAAATTGCCATTTACGAAATAAGTTTATATAAGACGGCATGCCTGTTCAGCAGGTATGCCGTCATTTTTTTGGACAACCCTTTTCAAGGCGCGGCGGCCGGAAAATTCAGCCTTGCCAGTAAAGAGCGCCTGCGGTAATCGTCTTGCTGCGCAGTATTATAAATTCCAACCGTTAACTATTTTTGGATGTGTGGGTATGCTGCTGGAACGGTTCAGAACCGGGGTTACGACTTCCCGCCAAACTCAACTTTGGCCTTTTTACATGGTTTTCATCTGCTTCGCCATCACCCTTACGCTTTTCCCCGGGTTGGGGGATGGCGATACCGTGGATCAGCAGCGACAGATGCTCACCGGAATGTATCATGACTGGCATCCGCCGGTTTTCGCGGCTTTTTGGGGAGTGGTCAACAAGGCCTGGAACTCTGTTACCGGGATGTCATACAGCGGCACCGGCGTATTATACGTGCTCCACGCGCTGCTGCTCTGGGGCGGCATTGCTTTGCTTATGAAAGTGGCCCGGCCGTATTTCCGGACATTTATCGGGGAAGCGCGCTGGAAATTCTCCGCCTTGGCCGGGATGCTGTTTTTATGGGGGCTGTGCGAATTGGTGCCCATGTCCAGGTTGATTTTTAAAGACACCGCCATGCTGGCCGCCTACACCCTGGCTTTGGGGCTGATGCTCAATATGCCGGCGCGCAGGGGCTGGAAAGTTTTTATGATTATGGGCTGCCTGCTGCTGCTGTTTTACGGTACAGCGGTGCGCCATAACTCCCTGTTCGCCCTGATGCCGCTATTGGCTCTTCTTTTCTGCAAAACCTTGCCCACCAGGTGGGTGTTGATCATTGTACCGTGTACCCTGATAGCTTGGGGCGGAATCATTTTAAGCATAAACTATGTCAATTATACCGTGCTGGCTGCCAAGAAGACATATTCAATCCAGGAAATTTTCTATACTGATATTTGGCGGCTTAACTATAAAACAAAAGTATTTGATCTGCCTCCGCCTGTGAAGGGCGTTTCCTGGGACGAAATATCCGAAGAAGTGTTTTTTGATTTCTATGATGAAAAAAGAGTATATGTTAAATCATCCATGCGGTTTATAGAAAGGTATTACAATAATGGCGTTCGTTATTGGACAAACGATTTTACTGGAGCCGAGGATGATTTCAAGCTGCTTTTTCATGCCTGGATTGACAAAATAAAAAAACACCCGGCGGCGTATATTTCCACGCACAAAAGAATTTTTGTGAATATGCTGCGTGAGTATACTTTTTTTGGATTATCCGGCTATTGGTACTTTATCCTGGCCTGCGCGATTGCGGCAGCCGGCTTTTACAAGTTGATCAAAAAGAAGCCGGGTATTGACCCGGCTCCGTATTTGGTTGCTTTATCAAGCCTTTTCTATGTAATGCCGTACTTCCTGTTTATAGTGGATATACAGCGCAGGTATTTATTGTGGTTTATTTTTGCTTCATTTCTCAGCGTAATCTGGGTGGGCGGCCAAGTCGCCGCGAACAGGAGCGCCCAAAAACAGCAAGCAAGCGCTGCCTAGCCGCCGGCCGGCGTTTCCCTAGAACCCCAAGATATTGCCCTGGCGGATCACGTCCGGGATATTTTCAATGACGTTGTGGGTAAAAGTCACCAGTTGGTTCATGATCCAGGGGAAGGCCACCAGGAGGGCGACGAACATCGAAACGATCTTGGGTATAAAAGACAGGGTCATTTCCTGCAGTTGGGTGGCGGCCTGGATGATGCTGACGGTAAGGCCGACCACCAGCCCCACGCCCAGCATGGGCAGGGAAACCATCAGGGTGAGTTCGATGGCCTGGCGGGCAAAACCGATTACAAATTCCGGGCTCATTTATATAACTACTCGTTTTTTATAATAAAAAATAAAAATCGCAAAGGGCGCAACTATCCGGCCAAGCCGTCCTCAGGCAAAGCTGTCCACCAGTGTTCCCACCAAAAGGTTCCAGCCGTCAACCATGACGAAAAGCAACAGTTTGAACGGCATGGAAACCATCATCGGCGGCAGCATCATCATGCCCATGGCCAGCAGGATGCTGGAAACCACCATGTCCAGCATCAGGAACGGTATGTAGATCAAAAAGCCGATCATGAAGCCGGTTTTCAGTTCGCTGACAATAAAGGCCGCCACCAGCGAGGCCATGGGCACGTCCTGCGGCGTGGCCGGGCGCTCCATGCGGGTGATGGCGTAAAAAATCGAGAGGTCCTTTTCCCGCGTATGTTTGAGTAAAAACACACGGATGGGAGCTTCGGCCGCGGCCAGGGCTTCGTCAAAACCGATGCGCTCCTCCAGATAGGGTTGCAGGGCCTGGTCGTTCACCTGCTTGCCGGTGGGGAGCATGATGGCCACGGTCATGAAAATGGCCAGCGCGGCCAGCACCTGGGTGGGCGGCACCTGCTGGATGCCCATGGCCTGGCGCAGGAAGTGAAATACTATAATGATGCGGACGAAGCTGGTGCAGGTGAGCACGATGGCCGGGGCCAGCGACAGGATGGTGAGCAGAAAGAGAATTTCCAGAGCCAGGGAGACGTTGCCGGGTTCGGTGGCGCCGCCGGCCAGGGTAAGCTGAAGGTTGGGCATGCTCAGATCCGGTTGGGCGGCCGCGGCGCTGCCGGCCGCGAACAGGTCCAGCAACAGCGCCAGCAACAACAACGGGGCCGCTTTGCCGGAAAGAGTTTTAAGCATGCTTTTTGCCTTCATCGTTATCTTGCCCGTCTTCTTCCTCGTCATAATAGTAAAGAGGCAGCTCCGCAAGCTTGCTGATATGGTGCTCGGTAATGCCGAGCAGCAGGCGCCGGTCGCGCAGGCGCACAATCAACAGATTTTTTTTTGGGCCCAAGGACAGGCGCGATTCCATCGCCATTTCCGCGTTGCCGCCGAAGCGGCGCAGGGTGCCGCGCTTTTTCAGCCAGCGCAGCGCGAGCCAGAGCCCGGCCACAAGCAGGCAGAGCACGGCAATGGTCATGAAGTAGCCGCTCCAGGAAAATGTCGTCAGGGCCGCCGCCTGGTTTGTGAGTTCGGCTACCGGCACCTGGTCAAGCGGAACTTGATCCAGCGGCGCCGACGGCAACTGTGCCGCCGCCTGGCCGGCCTGATCGGCCGCTGTCTGGGTTTGCGCGCTCATGGTCGTTACCGGATCAGCCCAGTTGCTTGACGCGTTCGATGGGGCTGATGATGTCGGTCAGGCGCACTCCGAATTTTTCGTTGATGACCACGGCTTCGCCCCTGGCCACCAGCTTGCCGTTGACGTAAATTTCCAGCGGCTCGCCGGCCAGTTTGTTCAGTTCCACCACCGAGCCCTGGCCGAGTTGGAGCAGTTCGTTGATCAAAAGCCGGGTGCGCCCGAGTTCGGCCGAAACGTCCAGGGGAATGTCCAGGATGAAGTCCAGGTCGCGGCGGTCGGATTCCGGGCGCGGGGCCTTGGCTTCCTCGGTCAGGTCCTTGAAGGCCATGTCCTTGGCCTGGCTGGCCAGGCTTTTCTTTTCCTTTTCCTTCTTGATGTCTTCCTGCTCGGTTTCGGCCAGGGCGGCGGCCCATTCGTCAGCCAGGGCGTCGCCGGCGGCGGCGCCTTCAGCGCCGGCTTTTTCGGCTCCGGCCTGTCCTTCCAGGGCGGCGGCCCATTCAGCGGCCAGGTCGTCCTGGCTGTTCTTGTCGCTCATTATATACTCCTGTGTGGATCTGACTGTTATTGCACAAATATTTCGGTAAAAAAGACCCGGTTGACCTTGGGGCCGCCCAACACCTGGTTGATGCGGTCGAGAATCTCGTTTTTCAGGCGGAGCTTGCCGGCCGGGCTGTTCAAGTCCTGAAAGCTCTTGCTGGACAGCAGCATCAGGATGGAATCGCGTATCCTGGGGTTCTGCGTTTCCAGCTCCCGGATAACTTCGGGCGAGATCACTTCAACGTCTATGATCAGCCGGATGTAGCGGTTGCCGGCCGGGTCCGACAAGTTGGTGACAAACTGGTCGAACGTGGCGGTGCGCATATCGCTGGTGGGAGTGGTAATGCGCGTCGAGCCGGTGTTGCCGGAACCGATGGCCCCGTTGCCGGCGGCGCCCGCATCGGCCTGCTGGGCGTCATCGCCGCCCAGGAACTTGTCCACCAGCCCCATTTTGTAAACCATAAAGCCGCCCCCGCCCAAGCCGAGCAGGAGGAGCAGCAGGATAAACCACTTCAGTTTGCTTTTCTTTTTTTTCGGAGCCGGAAGCTCATCAACTTGAGACATTGCTTGCCCCTTTGTTTTTTATGATAATTTCGATGCGGCGGTCAGTAATGCGCCCCTGGCCCTGTTCGTCGGTGTCCATGACGCCCAGACCTTCCAGCGGTTTGTCCAGGCCGTAGCCGGCCACGGAAAAACGCCTGCCGTCCGCCCGGTGGCTCAAAAACCGCTCCAGCACCGCCAGAGCCCTGGCGCCGGAATTATGGTACAGGTCTTCCCGGCTTTCCGCCGGAGAAGCTTTATCGTCACTGTGGCCGCTGATCATTATGTCATAAGGAACGGCGCTCAGCAACGGACTTATGGCGTCCAAAAGAGCGAGCCCCTGCCAGGAAACCACGTTGGAGCCGGGCGCGAACAGCAGATCCGCGCTGAACACGATGCCGGTACCGTCCTCGCGGGAAAGAACCGCAATATTGTTGTTGATCATACCTCGATCGACATTGCTGGGCAAGACGTCTGGGTCGAAGAGCAGGTTTTTGATCTCCTCCTGGTTCTGCTCGAGCTTGTCGCTGTCGGCCATGAGCTGCATCAGCTCCTCATATTTGCTGTCCAGCCGGCCCAGCCCCCGGATGCGGGCGCTGGGGTTGTCGCGCAGGCTGGAGCTGATGCGCTCGATCAGCCCGCTTTCAACGGAAGACATGCTGAAGAGCAGC
Source organism: Deltaproteobacteria bacterium (assembly GCA_031264465.1). Lineage (GTDB taxonomy): Bacteria > Desulfobacterota > Desulfovibrionia > Desulfovibrionales > Desulfovibrionaceae > WRHT01. Next base: position 13,157 of record JAISDX010000054.1, read on the forward strand.
ACAAAAAAGGACAGAATCAGCGTGCTCAGGTCGGCGAAGGTGATCAGCCAGAGATGGGGAACGGGCGGCTGGCCCGGGCTGTTTTTCAGGCCGCGGCCGCGCGCGGCTGGCCGGCTGAGTCCGCGCATCATTGTCCTTCCCCCGCGCTGAAAGGTGAAACCAGTTCCGAGCCGGCGCCGGCGTCGGGCGCATCGGAAGAGCCGGGGGCGGCAAAGCCGGGCAGGGCCGGTTCCGGAAACTCCAGGCGAAAGTCGCGCCCCTCTTCTCGCGGCGAGGCTCTAAAGCCGTCGGAGCCGGCAAAAATGCGGTCACGCCGGTCCACAATGATGTCCATTCGGCGGTTCAGGGGGTTGCTTTCCGCGCCTTCGCCATAGTTCGGGAAGCGCGGCCGGTCGGCGCCGTAGGCTTCCATCCGCATTACGGGCGTGGCGACGCCCTGGCGGGCCAGAAATTCGTAAATGGTCTGAGCCCGCTCCAGCGACAGGGCGCGGGGGAGGTCTCCGCTCTGGCCGATCCGCCCGGCCAGCCCGGCAAGGGGAATGTCGTCGCCTTCCAGGCCGGGGGTGCCGTGCGCGGCGATGCGCAGCGGGTGCCTGGCCTCGGCCAGGTAAGGAGCCAGGGCGGCCAGAGCCTCGCCGCCCTGTTCGGTAAGGGCGGTCTGGCCGGGCGGGAAAAGCAGGGCGTTGTCGATGGTGATGATGATCACCTGGTTGTTGCGGCTCAGGCTGATTTCCCGGCTGTCGCCGGCCTGCATGATCCGGCGGATGTTCACCAGGCTGTCGTCGCGCAGGTCCGGCGGCGGCAGGTTCGCCCCTTCGTCTTCAATTTTCAGGGAAAATGGAAAAAAGGCCGAGTCCTGTATGCTGAACACCTTGTTCACCGACTCCATGACCCGCTGGCGCGAAGTTTCATCAAACACGGAGAGCGAGACCAGGATGACGAAAAAAGTCAGCAGCAAGGTCATGAGGTCCGCCAGGGTAATTAGCCAAGGCGTTCCTTTTGTGGTCGCGTAACTTTTGCGTCTGCGCATGGGGCCTTGCCTTGTCCGTTACGGTTTGCTCGTCCTGCTCTGCCGCTGGAAGGCATAGGGGGGCTCGGTCCGGCTGGCGCGTTCGTGCGGCGGCTGGAACGTTTCCAGCATTTCCTTGATGATTCTCGGGTTTTCACCCTTGGCGACGCCCACGATGCCGGAAAGCTGCATTTCCATAAGGAGCACTTCCTCGCGGGAGCGCATTTTCAGCTTGCCGCAAATGGGCAGGCAGACCAGGTTGGCCAGGATGGCGCCGTAAAAGGTGGTGAGCAGGGCCACGGCCATGGCCGGTCCGATGGTGCCCGGGTCTTTCATGTTGCCGAGCATCTGCACCAGGCCGATGACCGTGCCGATAAGCCCCATGGCCGGGGCGTAGGCGGCCATGGAGCTGAGCATTTCCACCCCCACTTCGTGCCGCCCCTCGGCGCCGGCGATTTCGCTCTCCATGATGCTGTTTATGGTCTGCGGTTCCAGCCCGTCCACCAAAAGCTGCATGCCTTTGCGCATGAACGGGTCGCTTTCTTCCTGGATCAGGGGTTCCACGGCCAGGAGCCCCTCGCGGCGGGCGATGAGGGAAATTTCCAGGATCTGGCCGATCACTTGGGCGGTGCGGGAAGGCGGGTTGGAAAGCACTTTACGAATCACCGCGCCCGTGCGCGCCACCACGCGCACCGGGTAGTTCACCAGTACCGCGCCCACGGTGCCGCCAAGCACGATGCAAAGGCCGGGAATATTGATGAAGTTGTTGGGGTCGCCTATGGCCAGGCCAACCAGCACAACGGAGCAGAAAAGCCCGATGAGAGTTGCAAAATCCATGTCCCGCCGCCTTTGGCGCCGTGCCGCGCTAAGGTCAGCCAAGGCGGGGCGCCAGTTTATTTTCCACGCTCTCCAAAAATGTCCGTGCCGATGCGCACCAGAGTGGCGCCTTCCTCAACGGCAACTTCAAAATCGTGCGACATGCCCATGGAAAGTTCGGGCAGGGGGAGGCCGAGCTCCCGCTCCAGGCTGTCACGCATTTGACGCAGACGTATAAAATAGGGTCTGCTGTCCTCGGCTTGTTCGGTAATCGGCGGCAGGCACATGAGCCCCTGTACGCGGATGGCGGAAAAAGCCTGTAAACTCCTGATAAAAGCCGCGGTTTCCGATATGGCTACGCCGGACTTCTGCCCTTCGTCGCCAATGTTCACCTGCGCCAGCACGGGCTGGGGGCCTTGCAGGCCCAAGGCTTCGCCGCGGTTTTCCATTAGCTTTTGCAAGTTCCGGGCCAGGCTGAGAGAATCCAGAGTGTGCAAAAGCTCAAAGCGCCCCAGGGCCTGACGGGCCTTGTTGCTCTGCAGGTGGCCGGAAAAATGCCAGTGCAGGCCGCCCAATCCCTCGCTTCCGGCCAGCGCGTCCTGCTTGCCCAGTGCTTCCTGAATGTAATTTTCGGAGAAAATAACCGGCAATCCCGGTACTGTTTTTTGCCACAGCCTGGCCAGAGCCGCAAGCTTTTCCGGTTTGTGGAACTTGGAAACGGCCACCAGCCCCAGGCCGGGATCGACGCCGGCTACTGGCTTGGCGTCGGTTGCGGGCAAGCCGCGCAGGGAGCGCCCGCTGCGTTTCAGGGCGGTTTGCAGGCGCTCCAGAACGACAGTGAAGCGCTGTTCCAGAGCCCGGGTTTCGGCCGGCGAAAGTTCCGGCAAGGGCCGGGATGTTGTTGGCGTAATCATGATCATGCACCTTGTCAGCGCGGCCGGCAACGATACGGGGCGCGGAAAGCGTCGCCTTCCCGCGCCCCGTACGTTGCCGGCTGTTGTTTTATTCTTCCGGGGCGGCCGGGGCGTCGGCGGAATCCTCGCCCGAACCGGCGGGAACGGGAGCGCCCTTGTCCAGAGAAATATCGGAAAAGTCCGCCGAGGCCTTGTCCATGAGGGCCACCACTTTGGCGGTGATGTCCACATCCGGGTTCACGGCCATGGCCAGTTGCCTGGGCAGAACGATATCCAGCCCCTGCTCCTTGCGGCACTGTTCCACCGCGTCGTCAAACAGCTTGTTCACCTGCTCGGCCACGGCGCGCTGCGCCCGGTCCATGTTGCCCTGCAGGGTGAACAGCTCGGTCTGGAGCCGCTGCTCCAGCTCCTTGTCCGCCGGGGCGGCGCTGAGCTGTTCCTGCATTTTGACCAGGCGGTCCTGCATGTCGGAAGTCAGGCCTTCCAGGTGCCGCATGCCGGCCGAGGCCAACTTGCTCTCCTGGAAGACCACTTCGGCGTCGACGATGGCCAGCGAGTTTTTTTTCTCGCCGTTGCAGCCGCCCAGGGCAAAGGCGGACAGAAGCGCGGCCAGAGCCAGCGGTACGAGGATGTGTTTTTTCATTAATTGATTCTCCGGGTAAAATTATCTTAGCAAAGTTTCTATATACGGTTTGCCTAAAAAAACAATCTTCGCCACCGTAAATTATTATATTTCGCGGGCCGCGCCTAAGGCGGCAGGGCGGGCTGAAACTGTTGATAAAGCAGGTGGCGCAGGCGGTTTTCCTCGGCCAGCACCGGGCTTTCCCAGTGCCCGGAGTTTACCGCCCACAAGTAGGCGCCCCCCATGACCAGGGCGCAAAGCAGAGGGAGCACCCAGCCGGGCAAGCGGCGGGCCCCGGCCCCGTAGCCGGCGCGCAAGGTAAGGCAGCCCGGCTCCGGGCAGACGGCCAGGCATTTGAGGCAGCCCCGGCATTCCGGTCCGCTCACCCGCCGGGCTTCGTGCACCGGCAGGCGGGCCGGGCACAGGCGGGTGCAGCGCCGGCAATAGGTGCATTTTTTCCGGTCGCGCCACACCGCCAAGGGTGAAAACAGCGCCAGCAGGCCCAGCAGGGCGCCATAAGGGCAAAAACCGCGGCACCAGAAGCCGGGCACCAGCACGGAGCCGGCCAGGATCAGCCCCAGGGGGATCAACAGGTTGGCGGAAGGCGCCAAGAAAGGGCGCAGCAAATCGGAGGCCGCGCCCTTGTTGGCCGGGCCGAGCAGCCAGACGGCCAGGTCCGCCGGGGCGACCTGCACGAACACGAACCAGAGCAACAGGGCCAGGAGCAGGTACTTGGGCAGGGAAATCAGGGTGGAGACCAGCCGGCCGGGCCGGCGGGAAAGGCTCAGCCGCCGCCCCAACCGGTTCAATCCCTCGCACAGGTAGCCCACGGGGCAGAAAAAGGCGCAAAAACCCCGCCGGGCCAGCAAACTCATGGCCAGGGCGGCCAGAAAAATGGTCAGCCCGGCCGGGTGCACCGGGTCAAAGCCGTGCCCGGCCAGCCAGACTCTGGCGCCGGCCAGGGCCTGGCCCGGCAGAAAGGCTTCAACCAGCGGAGGAACCGGGGGCGGGGCGGCGGGGGGAACGGCCGCGGCCGCTCCGGGCGCCTGCCCCCACAGCCAGAGCGTGTAGGCGTAAAGCCGCCCGACCGCGCCAGCCAGGGCGGCGATTACCGCAACCTGGAACCAGGCGCGCAGGCGCAAAAGGTAAAGGGAACGGCCGGGCAAAATTTTCACGCTCCCGCCATCAGGGTTGCCGCTTACCCGGAAACTCTTTGTCGATGCTCTTTTTCAGGTAATAAAGCGCGCCGCCCACCGCCGCCAGACCGGCCAAAAAACACAACCAAGCCATCCGGCTAGCCCCTGGCCCTGTTACCGGGCAGCCATTTGAGCAGCTTGGCCATTATTTCGCCCAGATCCACCGGCTTGCCGATATGGTCGTTCATGCCGGCGGCCAGGCATTTTTCAATATCTTCCCGGAACACGTTGGCGGTCATGGCCACTATGGGGATGTTCTCCGCCTCTTTGCTGCGCCGGCCGCGGATGCGCCGGGTGGCCTCGTAGCCGTCCACTTCCGGCATATGGATATCCATGAGGATGAGATCGTAGGTCCCGGGGTTCTCGCTGAACTTGCTCAGGGCTTCCAGCCCGTTCTGGGCGCAGTCGATGCTGATGCCGGTGTCTTCCAGCAGGCTGATGACGATTTCGCTGTTGATGGCCATGTCTTCGGCCAGGAGAATCCGCCGCCCGCTGAAGCAGCCGCGCATGTCGCCGGGCCGGGCCGCCTCGGCGCCGCTTGGGGCCGGGGAAATTTCGCAGCCCTCCAGGCCCAGGCACTGGTTGATACAGTCCACCAGGCTGGAGGCGAAGAGCGGCTTGGCCACAAAGCGGTCCACACCGGCCTGTCTGGCCTCGTTCTCGATTTCCAGCCAGTCGGCCCCGGAAATCATGATCACCAGCCGGGCGGCCCCGGTTTGCGGCAGGGCGCGGATGCGCCGGGCAAGCTCCAGCCCGTCCAGGCCCGGCATTTTCCAATCCACGAACAGCAGGTTGAAGTCCCGCCCCGCGTTTTTGTCCAGGGTTTCCAGAGCCGCCTCGCCGCTGGAGGCCAGGGCGCACTCCAGGCCGGCGCTCGCGGCGAATTCGCCGAAAAATTCCAGAACGTCCGGCGCGTCGTCAACGGCCAAAAGGCGCAGCTCGCTCCGGTTGATGCTCGGGCTGAACAGGCTTTGGCGGGCGTTTTCCCCTTTCTGCACAGGCACGACGAAAGAAAAGGTCGCGCCCCGGTCAATTACCGATTCCACCCAAATCCGGCCGTGCAGGAGTTCCACAATGCTCTTGGATATGACCAGCCCCAGCCCGGTGCCGCCAAACTTGCGGGCAATGCCGCCGTCGGCCTGCTCGAAGGAACGAAACAGACGGCGCTGCTGGTCCGGGGAAATGCCGATGCCCGTATCGGCCACGGAAATTTGCAGGCCGCAGCCGCGTTCGCTGTCTTCCAGCACCTTGACGCACAGGCTTACCGTGCCTTTGTCCGGGGTGAACTTCACGGCGTTGGAAAGCAGGTTGGCGATAACCTGGGCCAGGCGCTGCTCGTCGGAAACCACAAAGCGCGGCATGGCCGGGTCGACTTTCACGATCAGGTTCTGTTTCTTTTCCTCCACCCGGAAGTTGATGACGCCCAAAACCCGCAGCAGCATCTTTTCAAAGTTGAATTCGGTGAAGGAAAGCTCGAACTTGTTGGCCTCGATTTTGGACATGTCCAGAATATCGTTGATCACGCCCAAAAGGTGGTGCGAAGCGTCCGCGATCTTGTCCAGGCAGTATTCTTTTTTTTCCGCCTCGCGCGAGTTTTTGGCAATATTGGTCATGCCGATGATGGCGTTCATGGGAGTGCGCATTTCGTGGCTCATGCGCGAGAGGAATTCGCCCTTGGCCTTGCTGGACTGTTCAGCCTGATCGCGGGCGGCGATAAGTTCGCGCTCCATGGCCCGGTGCTCGGTGACGTCGTGGGCGATCACCCCGATGCCCATGGCGGTGGTGCCGGCCTTGAAGGCGGAAAAGGACATCAGCCGCTTCTCGCCGCTCTTTTTGACCACGCTGAGCTCGAAGTTGTTCTTGAGGCCGTGGATGACGTGGGGGATAATTTCCCCGCGCAGCACCCGGTAGGTCTTTTCATCCACTATTCTGGCCAGCCCCCCGTCCTTGAGATCCTGCGCCCCGTAGCCCAAAAGGTCGAGCGTGCCCTGGTTGAAATATTCGAAGCGGCCGTCCATGTTGATATACATGATGACTTGGGGGGAATTGTTGACGATGGCCGACAGGCGCAGCAGACTTGCTTCCAGGTCGCCGCGGGCCAGTTCCGATTCGCGGATTTGCGTAATGTCCGTTGACTGCCGCAAGTGCGCCTTGGCCCGTCCCGGCCAGTCGATGAGCCGGTCGGTATGGCGGTAAAAGCGGCCGTTGCGGGTGCTTTGACTTTCCCAGACAATAGCCCGGCCCGGCTCGTTCATAAGGGCGGGCACGCGGCAAAAGTCGCAGCGGCCGGAAAAGCCCTGCGGCATCACTTCCCAGCAGGGGCGTCCGACAACCTCGGCCGCCAGGCCGTGCAATTCACGCAGCTTGTTGTTCACGAACAGAATGTTCCCGGTTTCCGGGTCGGTCACGTAAATGAGCGAATCCATGCCGTCCAGAATGCTGTGGAAAACGTCAAGGGACACTTGCGACCGCTTGAGCCGCTCCAGCCTGCCGTTGATGAATGTGCGCAACGAAAGCAATTTTGCGGGTACGGTCATAGAGCTGGTTTCTCCGGTTATCTTCCGGCCGGCCTGCGCTATTTGCGGCCGGCGACATCTGTTGTCGCGCCTTGCGCCGCGGCTGCGGCCAGGAATTCCGGTAAAGATAATACCGGATAATTCAGGATTTACAAGTGCCAAACTTTACTAATTATCCGAATATATTGCAGTATTTTTAATACTATCGGGCCGGGGCTGTTAATCTTTCCCGCTTTAAGTTATGGTGGTTACCGTCATGATTGAAGTCCGCCACCTTTCGCATAATTTCGGCTCGCACTGGGCTCTGAAGGACTGCTCTTTCCGCCTGAAAAAGGGCGAATTTCTTTTTTTGTCCGGCCCTTCCGGCGCCGGCAAGACCACCTTGCTGCGCCTTTTGTTCGCGGGAATGCCCGTGCAGCGGGGCGAGGCCAAGGTGGCCGGCTTCAACCTGAACAAGATTCGCGCTGCCGAGGTGCCGCTCCTGCGCCGCCAGGTGAGCGTGGTGTTCCAGGATTTTAAAATCCTGCCGGAGCGCTCCGTTTACGATAATGTCATTCTCCCCCTGCAAGTGCGCGGTCTGGGCCAGTTGCACGCCGACCGGCGGGTGCGGGCCGTGGTGCGCGCCCTGGGCCTGGAAACGCGCCAAAACCTGCCCTGCGGAGAGCTTTCCGGCGGCGAGCAGCAACGCGTGGCCGTGGCCCGCGCTTTTGTGGTCAACCCGCAAGTGCTCCTGGCCGACGAGCCCACCGGCAACCTGGATGCCGACCTTTCCTTCCGGCTCATGGACCTTTTCAAGCAGTTTCAGGTGTACGGAACCACCATGATCGTGGCCACGCACAGCCAGGAGCTGATTCGCCGCCACCCGGAGGCCAGGGTAATCCGCCTGGAAGACGGCATGATCACCGGCGCCAACTGGCCCGGCGCGGCCATCTATCCTGCTTCGGCCGCCGCGCCCCGCGCTCCCCAGCCCGCCAGGCCTTCCCAGCCCATTAGGCCATCCAAGGAGGACGAGCGCTGATGCCTACCGTTTTCCGCCTGCTCAAGCAGGGCGTTCTGGATTTTTCCATCAACCCCTGGGCCCAGTTCCTGACCTTGTCCGCCGTGGTGATGGTGTCGTTTCTGGTCGGTCTGTTTCTCATGGCCATCACCACCCTGGACCACCAGCTCAGCACCGTGAGCGGCGAAACTTCTTTCCAGGTTTATTGGCGGCCGGGGCAGAACATGGACGAAGTGCGCGCCCAGTGGCAGGAGCTCCGGCACCTGCCGGGCTTTCTGCACGCCAGGACCTACACGCCGGAGCAGGCCGTCAAGGAGATGGAAGGGCGGCTCGGGCGCGGCATGACCAGGAATTTGTCCTTTCTGGAGGACAACAACCCCCTGCCCGCCACCGCGCTTCTGACTTTTTCCCCGGGCGCGACGGACGAACAGGACTACGAGGCCTGGTTCAACGAAACCCGTAAACACCTCTGGAGCCTTGCGGGCGTGGAGCAGGTTTCGGTCACGCCGCTGCGCGACGAACTGGGCCAGGCCTGGAACAAGGTAAACGCCTTCGTGGTGCGCCCGGCCATCATTTTTCTGGCCCTGCTCCTGGGGCTGGTGGTCGGCAACACCGTGCGCCTGGCTCTTTTGGGCAAGTCCAACGAAGTGGAAATCCTGCAAATGGTGGGCGCCTTCAACTGGTACATCCGGCTGCCGCTCCTGGTCTGCGGCGCCATCCAGGGCCTGGTCGGCAGCGGTCTGGCCCTGCTTATCCTGCGCGTCATCCACATGCAGATTCGCGATGTGCTGAACTTTCCGCCGTTGCTCTTGCAAATACGTTTTCTGGAACCGGAAATCGCCCTGCTTATGCTGGCCGTATCCACTTTCATGGGAGTGCTGGGCGGCTGGGCCGGCATGAAACGCTCATGAAAGGCGGCTTTATAGGCGGATTGCGGAGGCCCTTATGCTGATTTGCGTCCGCACCGCCGACGGAGCCCCGGGAACTTGGTTCTCCATACGCGCCAAAGCCGGGCAAACCTGGGCGCAGGCCGTTTATCTTTCCGGCATTTTCGCGCCGCCGGCGCTCTGTTCCGGGCTGGGGCGCTGCGGGCATTGCCGCCTGCGTCTTCTGGCCGGCCCGGCCGAGCCGCCCTCCAAACGCGAAATTTCCATTCTCGGGCTGGAGAACGTGGCCGAGGGCTGGCTCCTGGGCTGTCTGCATCAGGCGGCTGACGGGCTCTACCTGGAATTGCCCCCCGGCGTCGCCCTGCTGCCCGGAGCCCAAGCGCCGGATTCCCCAACCGACGCCCCTCGGCCCGCCGCCGGCCCCGGCCCGGCCGTGCCGGCCAGGGAGAGCGGGGCGGGCGGGCCGGGCCGGCCGGGCCGGGAGGACGAAGAAGTTTCCCTGGCTCTGGATTTCGGCACCACTTCGCTGGTCTGGGCTGAAGTGGACGCAGCCGGAAACCCGGTCGCGCCCGAACAGATGATCAACCCGCAAATGGGCGGCGGGAGCGACGTTATCTCGCGTCTGGCCCTGGCCGCCGGCCCCGCCGGCAACCTGGCCGGCCGGCGGGGCTTGCAGAGCCTGGCCCTGAAAGCGCTCAGCCTGATCCTGCGCGGCCATTCGGAAAAAGGCGGCCGCAAAATCCGGGAAGTGGTCCTGGCCGCCAACCCGGCCATGACTTACCTGCTGCTGGGGGTGGACCCCTCCGGCTTGGCCGCCGCGCCTTACCGGCTTGACTACAAGGGCGGCGAAACCGTCCGCCTGCCGGGCCTGCCCGGTTTTTCCGGCCCGGCCCCGCCCTCGGCGGCCACATCCATTCCGCCGCTCTGGGTCTGCCCGCTGGTTTCGCCCTTTATCGGCGGCGACGCAAGCGCCGGCTATGCCTGGCTGCATTACGGGCAGGAGGCCAAGTTTCCCTTCCTGCTGGCCGACATGGGCACTAACGGCGAATTTATCCTGGCCCTGGACGAACACCGGGCTCTGGCGGCCAGCGTGCCGCTTGGGCCGGCCCTGGAGGGCATGGGCATGAACTGCGGCGCCTTGGCCGGGCCGGGCGTGATCACCGGCTTCGAGTTGACCGCGGCCGGACTGCTCCCGAAATTCGGGCGCGGCCGGCCGAGTGCCGGCGAGCAGGGCGGCAGCGGCATCAGCGGCACCGGCTACCTGGACCTGCTCCGGCATCTTGTGCAGCTTGGCCTGATGGACGAAAGCGGCCAGCCAGTGCGGTTTGACGCCGAGCAGCCCGCCGGCGCGCCGGCTTCTCCAGACTCCGCGGCTCCGGCCATTGCCAAAAACAGTTCCCTTTACCGCCGCCTGGCCGGCGCTTTCGGCATTGCCCCGCAGGGCGGCGAAACGGCCTGGTATATTGACGGGAATCTCTACATCAGCACCGGCGATGTGGAAGAAATGCTTAAAGTCAAAGCCGCTTTCCGCCTGGCCTTAAAGCTCCTGCTGCGCGAAGCCGGGCTGGATTGCCGCCGGTTGACGGCTCTTTATATATCCGGCGCCCTGGGCAGCCATGTTGCGCCGGAGTGTTTCACCGCTTTGGGATTTGCCCCGCAAGGCCTGGCCGGGCGCATCAGCGGCGCCGGCAATACTTCCCTGGCCGGGGCGGCGCTCCTGGCCGGGCGGCGGCGTGTGCGCGAAAAATTGCTGGCCTGGTGCGGCAAGGTCGTCACTCTCAACCTGGCCGAGTCGGCGGAGTTTCAGCGCCTTTTCACCGGCGAGATGCACTTGGGGATCGGTTGATCATGCCAGCCTCGAAGCAAAGCCGCCTGGCCGCCGACCCGGCCTACGCCCTGGAAGGCCTGGAGGCCATTTCCCGGCGCGAGCCGCCGCTACGGGCCTGGTGGCGCCGCCGCCGGGCGGCGCTGCTGCGTTTTTGCACCTATGCCGGCGTGCGCGAGCTTTGGAGCGCCCTGCACAGCGTGCTTTTTCTGGTGGCCGCCTCGCTCGTGTTCGGGCGCATTCCCGAGCTGCCTGTGGCCATTTTGGTGCTGATTCCCTTTGTCTATTTGAGCGCTTTGGGCGCGCTGCTCCTGCTGGCCGGTTTGGCCCGCGACCGGGTGGTCGGGCGGTTTTCCCATTGCCTGGGCCGCCGCCTGTTCGGGCAGGAGGAGTTTCTTTCGGCCGCGGCCCGGGGAGCGGGGTTACGGCTTTTGCGCACAGCTTTCGGGGTGGGGGTGTATCTCCTGTTCGGTCTGGTTTACCTGGCCTTGGGACCGGACGATGACCCGCTGGGCTGGCTGCTCCTGCCCTGCCTTTTGGCCGGCATGGCCGCCATTTACAGCTTGGGGCGGCAGGCGGAACTGACCATTGAAGAGCGTGAGGCCGAAAACGAGCCGGCGGCGCCCGCAGTGCCCTTCGTGCGGGCCTTTAGGCGCAACTTGGCGCGGCGGATTATTTATGTGGTTTTTTTGGTGGCTTCGCTCTATCTGATGAGTCACTACCTGTTTAGCGGTCTGTGATGGGGTGGGGTTGTGCCGGGCACGTTCGCGCCAGAGCCACGTTACACCCTGTTGGAGGTCGTTGGCACGAAGCCGTTTGTCTACGCTTGGCAATGAAGGACTGGGGGCCTGTCGCCAAATATGTTCCAGCTTCACTGCTTGAACACGGCCTCCGTGATGCGGTTCTCGTTACTTGTGGACGTGAGCTCGCGGCAACGGAATTTCCCGGGCTTGTGGCAATAAACCCGGATGCGTCCCTATTTGGCGGGGAATAGCCCGTACATGCGGGTTTCGTCCAAAACAGAACTTTCCCTGATTGCGGGCTGAAATCTTCGGTACGGCCTGCCTGCGGCCATATTTGGCAGTGCTTAACTCACCCCTCACCTCTCCTGACCCTGCCCACCATTCTTTCAAAAGCCGCCCCAAGGCGGGGCAAGGGGCATCTGCGCTCCTGCGGCGACCGTCGGAAAGGCTGGCGGCTTCATGTGCGTTTTTTTTGCCGGACATGAAAATAAATATGGCCGCGTTGCGGATTCTGGAACACGATCGTGGCAATGTGTATCGGAAGTTGACCTGAGTATCTCAATTCACATAGGGAAGAACCTGTACGCCCCGGCGGCGCGCGATACGGGAAACAGGAGGGAAACGCCATGCCGAAGAAACTGGATGCCACCGCCACGCACAAGACCCTGCTGCTGTACACGCAGCTTCTCTTTTCCGGCAGACGGCTCTGGCTTACGGAACTGGCAAAGCAGTTTCAGTGCTCAAAGTCCACCATCATGCGGATGATGGAAACCATTGAAGTCTCCGGCGTGGCGGAAATTGAGACGGACATTGAATGTAGCGGGCGGGCCAGAGGCCGGCGCTGGTATCAGTGGAAGAACCTGCCGGGCACACCGCATATCGGCCTGACGCGCAATGAGGTGGAAAAATTGTCCTTCTGCCGGGATTTGTTGCAACGCCTTCTGCCGGAAGGCATTGAGCGCGTCATCGCCGAAAGCGTCGCCAAGGTGTCCACCCTGATGAAGCATGCGGCGGAACGGGGAGAAGCGACCCTGCCCAGAGCCGCCCGCGTGTCCTGGGGGCGCGTTGATTACACGCCGTTTCAGACCCACATGGAAACCCTGCTTCGGGCCATTCCCGCCAGCACGGTCTGCGCCGTGGAATATCGCGAGATAGAATACAAGTTTCCCGACAGCGGGCTGCAAAGCTACGAGTTCGTCCCGGTGCGCCTGACCGCCGAGGATGAGGCGTTGAACGCGGAAGGCTGGTTGGTGACAGGCAGGGGAAAGCCGGCAACGAAGCATCCGCTGACCCTGGCGATCCACCGCATCTGTTCCTGCGTCCCGCCGCGCCGCGTTCTGGAGGATTGCCCGCCCCTGCCGGAACATCAGGGAGCCTTCGGCCTGGTCGGCTATGAAGCCTTTCCTGTCCGCATCCTCTTTGACGCGGTTTTCAGCGGCTACATTCAGGAACACATCTGGAGCGAGGATCAGGAAGTTGTCGCCCGGCCCGACGGCGGGGTGGAACTGCGCTTCCAGGCCGCCGACAGCGATGAGCTTATCGGTTGGGTGCTCAGTTTCGGCAACGGCGCGGAGCTGCTTGAGCCGGAGTATTTGCGCCGGCAAATCAGGGAGGAATTGGAAGATCTGTTGGGCATGTACGAGGAAGAAGAAGAAGGCGGGAAGTGAGGGGATTCAGCGCCCGGCCAGGATGGTGACCAGCCGGTAGACGATGCGCACGTCCTTGAGGGACAGGCGGGGAAGGCAGGCCGCCAGTTCGGCCAGAAGTTCCTCCCGCCCCTGCTCATGTTCCGTTTCCAGAATGTCCCGCAGGGGCAGGTCAAGGGCTTTGGCGATATCGGTCAGGCATTGGATGGAGGCGTTGACGGCGCCGCGTTCGATTTTTCCCAGGTGTTTCACGCTCATCCCGGCCCTTTCCGCCAGAACGTCCTGGGAAAGCTCCCGGCAGACGCGCAGGGAACGGATGCGCCGCCCCAGGCTTTTGCTGATGTCTCCCATTGAACTTCCTACTGTGCTAAATAAGGAAGTATATGCCTTTTGTTGATTTTTTACAGGAATTATCGGCCTTGTATTTTTGTAAAAAAGGATGTATCGGTTTTTATAACACATTATTCACCCGTTTCAGGGCGGCCCGGACGCCGGGCCGCGCAAATCAAGACAACCGAAAGGAGAGAGAGATGAAGCATTTCAACTTTGGAGCGGATATTGTAAGGCGGTTTCTCATGGCCGGCCTGGTGCTCGGCGGCGCACTGTCCCTGGCGGCCTGCGGCGGCGGAGGCGGTGGTGGCGGCGGGGGAATATCCACCATCACTGGCGGCGAGCCGGTTACGATGGCTCAAATGTCCAAGGGGGCTAATGAAAACGGCTCAGTAACCGGATCCGATGCATCTGCGGTAGCAGCCGAAGTAGGACCTTCCACATCAAATAGCGTGACTACGGACATGGCCGGCAGTTCCGGCGTGGAGTTATACGAAGGGTTATACCTGAAAACCGGCTCATTGACCGTGCTTGACGGCGGAGACCCCCTTT
>JAISDX010000074.1 GCA_031264465.1 Deltaproteobacteria bacterium
GAATGGAGCGCCAGCCCCGGCAACGCTTTTTTACTGGACCGTCTGGCTGCGGAATTGTGCATGGCGGCGTTGCGCCGCCGCTTATCCGGCCAAGCCCCCGGTCCGGGACAGGGCCAGGAAGAGACGCGGCGCGCCTGCGCCCCTTTGCCGCCAGCCACGCCCGGCCTGTTGGCCGCGCTACGGGAAGCGGGTCTGGCGGCCGGCGGTGCTGACGGTCAGGCTCCGGCCCTGGCCCCGGCGCTGACAAGACGTTATGCCGTGCTGACCTACGGGCGGGCGCGCGGCTGCGAAGCTTGCGCCCTGCGCGCCGGCTGCCCGAAGCTGTGTGAATGAAAACAAACGCCGGCGCCGGCAAAGGCGCCGGAAAAGGTGTACGCGATGGAATTGCCCGTGATAGGTTATCTCGGCTCGGCCGATCTTGTTCTGGCGGCCTTTTTCCTCATGATGACGATTACCGGGCTGGCGCGCGGCCTGGGCGGCGAACTGCGCTGGCTTGTCGCCGCGCTCATATCCTTGTGCGCCAGCCTGAACCCGACGCTGCACGATCAGGTCATCGGCTGGCTTTCCTTCCTTTCCGACGAAGCGGCGCGGGCCACGGCCTATGTCGGGGTGTATTATATCGCCCAGTTCGTGATCCTGATTATCCTGAACCGGGCCACCCCCCTGGGCGAAATCAAGCTTGGCGGAGCGCTTTTCCGGTTGTTCGGCGGTCTTTCCGCCCTGCTGCGCGCTTTTATCGACGCCACCATGTTCATCATCCTGGCCGCCGGCTGGCGCATCCCCTGGGGTTCGCTGTACCGGGAATCGGGCCTGGCCGACCGGATAGTGGATATCTGGCACAAAATGGGCTTTTTGGGCGAACTGTACGCGGCCTTTACCATAAGCAAATTCACGAATTTTTAGTACCATAAGCAAATTCACCAATTTCTAAACTGCGGATACTGACATGAGCGACGCAAACGCCAAGAAATACGGCCCGGCCCTGGAAAAACACCTGGCCATGCTCGAGCGGCTTACCGGCCCGGCCGGTTGCCCCTGGGATCGCGAACAGACCGCGGGCACTCTCTGCGACTACCTGCTGGAGGAAACCTACGAACTGGTGGAGGCCGTCCGCCACGGCAGCCTGGCCGAACGCCGCGAAGAGCTGGGCGATGTGCTCTTCATTCTCCTGTTCATGAGCCACCTGGAGGAAAAAAACGGCAACTTCACCCTGGGCGACGTGCTTGAGGAAAACTGGCTGAAAATGACCGGCCGCCATCCGCACGTGTTCAGCGACCTGCAAATTGAAAGCCGGGAAGATATCTTCAACAACTGGGAAAAGATCAAGCAGGCCGAAAAGGCCGAAAAGGAAAGCCGCCCCGGCCTGTTCGGTTCGCTCCCCGCCGCGCTGCCGCCGTTGCTCAAGGCTTACCGCATTCATTCCAAAAGCGCGCGCCACAAGTTCACCTGGGACAGCGACGAAGACGCCGAGCAGCAGGTGGAGGCCGAATGGCTGGAATGGCTGGACGCCTGTCTGGACGGCGACCAGGAAGCCCAGGAACACGAACTGGGGGATCTTTTGTTCAGCATCGTGGAACTCGGCCGCCGCAAGGGCATCAAAGCCGGCGCCGCCCTGGACAAGACCAACGCCCGCTTCCTGCGGCGCTTCGCGGCCATGGAAGAGCTGGCCCAAGAGCGCGGGCTGGATTTTCCCGCCCTGGATCAGGCCGCCAAGGATGCGCTCTGGGACGAGATCAAAGCTGGCGAGCAAGAATGATATTCCTTGCGCACTTCCAGGGGTTATGTGTATTTTATAAGAGGTGTTCCAATCCGTTTACCGTAAACACAGGCTGACATGTTAAGACGCATCTTCCAGCGGATTATGAGCGGCGGCCCCAAGCGTACCGCCGCCAAGTCGCAGGCCGGCAAGCGCTCCATTTCCACCGGCCGGCTGTTCAGGCAGGCCCCCGGCAAATTCGCCCGCTCTTCCCGGCAGACCGGGGCCGATGCCGGCGTCCGCAGCCTGCGCCGCAAAAACCGCGACATATACAGCCGCAAGGTCGCCCAGGCGCAGCACGGCGCGAGCCTCCCCTTCAGCGGCGTGCGCATTTTCTACTTTTTTCTGTTCGCCATGCTCTTTTTAGCCATGTACCTTGGCTACCTGCTGGTGCTGCCCTTTTTTCACACCATCGTCCTGGCCTGCATTTTCGCGGCCCTGTCACACCCGCTGTACAGCCGGGTGCTTAAACGGGTGCGCCAGCCCTGGCTGGCCTCGGGCGTTACCCTGATCATGCTGGTGGTGGTGGTGTGCCTGCCCGTGGCCTTTTTCATCATCAGCATGATCCCGCAGGCCGCGCGCATCAGCACGGATTTTTCCCAGTGGCTGGTCTCCAACCGGCTGGAAGTGTTCATCAACGACCAAGTTTACCCCGTCCTGCACTGGCTGCAAACCGAACTCAGCTGGATGGACATGGACGTGGCCAACATCCGGGAAGACCTGCTCACCTATTCGCGGGAAATCGGCTCTTTTCTGGTGACCACCGGCACCGGCTTTGTGGTCAATACCTTCACCCTGGTGGCCAACTTTTTCCTGATGCTCCTGATCATGTTTTTCCTGCTCAAGGACGGCGAAGGCATGGTCAATGTGATCAAGCACCTCACCCCCCTGCGCGCCGATCAGGAAGACAGCATCATCCACAACCTGCGCCGCATGGCCAGGGCCGTGCTGGTGGGCGGATTCATGGTGGCGGCCCTGCAGGGGCTGGTGGGCGGCATCGGCCTGGCCATCGTGGGCTTGCCGGCCATGTTCTGGGGCGTGGTCATGGCTTTCGCGGCCCTGGTGCCGGTGTTCGGCACCGCCCTGGTCTGGGCGCCCATGTGCCTTTACCTGTTCCTGACCGGCAACGAGGGCCAGGCCCTGTTCCTGCTGGTCTGGTGCGGCGCGCTGGTTACCTCGGTGGACAGCTTTTTGCGGCCGGTCATTATCCGCGGCAATTCCAAAACTTCGCTCCTGCTTCTGTTCCTGGCCGTGCTTGGCGGCATCAAGGCTTTCGGCGTGCTCGGCATTGTTTACGGGCCGCTGATCCTGAGTTTTTTGGGCGTAATGCTGGGCATTTACTCCGAGGAATACCAGGAATCGCTCACCTCCTACCACAGCGAAACAAGCCGCAAGGCCCGTAAATTCAGCACGGCCACCGGGTTTGAGGAAAGCTCCCGGCGCAAGTTCGCCCCGGCCAGGCGTTCCACCCTGCGGGCTCTGGCGGCGAAGGGCGGCGGCCCGGAAAGCCCGCCCGAAAATCTTACGGGGCGGGAAATAATCGCCGCCAGCTTCCTGGCCGCGCACGCGCATGAACAGTCGCCTGGACAGGCGGACGGGAGCGCCGACGAAGAGAAGCCGGAAGAGGAAAAAAGCTCCGTCATCCGG
Source organism: Deltaproteobacteria bacterium (assembly GCA_031264465.1). Lineage (GTDB taxonomy): Bacteria > Desulfobacterota > Desulfovibrionia > Desulfovibrionales > Desulfovibrionaceae > WRHT01. The sequence goes on from JAISDX010000074.1 coordinate 3,404, forward strand.
GCCATCGCCCAGTCCGATGTGGTGCGGGCCTTTACCAAGCGTTACGATATTTTTTCAGAGTAAAAACCCTGCTCGCAAAGGAGGCGGCCATGATTTTCATCCTTACCGGAGCCGGCATCAGCCAGGAAAGCGGCATTCCCACCTTCCGCGACGCCGGTGGGCTGTGGGAAGGCGAAAACGTGGAAGACGTGGCCACGCCGCGCGGCTTTGCCCGCAACCCGGACCGGGTGCTGGATTTTTATAACGCGCGCCGCCGCAACCTGTTGGACCCCGCGGTGGCCCCCAACGCCGCGCACCAGGCCCTGGCCCGCCTGGAGGCCGCCGTTGCCGCTCGGGGGGGCGAAGTTCTGCTGGTCACCCAGAACGTGGACAATCTGCACGAGCGCGCCGGCAGCAAAAATTTGCTGCACATGCACGGCGAAATGCTCAAGGCCCGTTGCCAGCTCTGCGGAGAAGTCATGCGGTGGGAAGGCGATCTGACCCGCCAGAGCGTCTGCCCCAGTTGCGCCGGCCCGGGCCGCCTGCGTCCGCACATCGTCTGGTTCGAGGAAATGCCCCTGTACATGCCGGAAATCGAGCAGGCTCTGAACAGGTGCCGCCTGTTCGTCTCCGTCGGCACCTCCGGCAATGTTTACCCGGCCGCCGGCTTTGTCAGCCTGGCCCGGCGCGCGGGCGCCGATACTCTGGAACTGAACCTGGAGCGCTCCCTGGGCGCCTCCCGGTTCCGCGACGGCCGCTATGGCAAAGCCAGCGCAATAGTTCCGGCCTGGGTGGATGAAGTGCTGGGCGGCCAATAGAGCCTTTCACACGTAAGGAACCGCTTGATTAATGAGGATTTTTGTTTCCTGGCAAGGAAGGCGCGTTCCGGGCGGAGCGAATTGTATCAAGACATACATGAGCTTCGCATGGGAGGAGCCTGACGCGGCCAGGGAGCAAAAAGACCATTAATCGGGCGGTTGCCTTAAATCATCACGCGTTTTCCCTTTAGCTTCAAACGGCAGAGGGGCAGGCCGTCAAAATAGAGGCCCGCTTCCTGGCCGGCCGGGTTGCCGGGTTCATACGGCAGACTTTGGCCGGAAATCAGCTTGAGGATGGGCTGCAAATCCTGGAGATCAAGCACTTCGGCGCCCCGGGCCAAAGCTTCGGCCGGCGGCGGCATCAGGCCGCGCAGGGAGGTATCCAGGCGGGGGCGGCTCCAGAGCGCGGAAGCGGGCGCGGGAGGCGCGGCGCTACGTCCTTGGTTTTTTTGCGGGCGGCCCGCGTCGCTGACTTTGCCCAGGGGGAAGCCCTGCCACTGGAAAGCCGGCGGCAAAAAATCCAGAGCGGCCCGGGGCTGGAAGAAGAGGCGCGGCCCCAGCGCGGCCAGGCGGCCTGGCGGCAGCAGGCCGGGGCGCGCCAGGGGTTGATCAATAAGATCTGCCGGCAGCCCGGCCGGCGCGTCAAGGGCCGTGGGGCCGCAAAGCGGAGCCGTCGGCCCTGCTTTGCGCAAAGCCGCGATAAAGAAACCCTGTCCCAGGCTGGACTCCCGGGAGACGCGCAAAACACCGGCGCAGCCCAGGCGCGGCCCATCAAAGCCAAGGCCGGGAAAGGGCGGCAGGGGAATGGGGCGGGGGGCGCGCCCGTGCGCGTCTTTCAGGTTGTCCAGGGCCCACAGTACCTGGGCCTCGTTTTCCTGCACGTTGGTGGTGCAGGTGGAGTAGACCAGAGCCCCGCCCGGCTTGAGCAGGCGGAAGGCTTCGGCCAGCAGCCTTTTTTGCAGGGCGGCCAGGGGTTTTATTTTGTCGCCCTGCCAGAGCGCGAGCACCTGGGGATTTTTTTCCACCGTGCCCCAGCCGCTGCACGGCGGGTCCAGCAGGATATAGTCCCAGCCCGCGAAATTTTCGGCAGCGGCCTCCGGCCCCATATCCGTCCCGCGATCCGGTCCGGCGTCCGGCAGGTTCAGACTTTCCCCGCTGAAGGCGCAGGTGGCGCAGTTGAACAGATTCATGGCTTGCAGGTTGCGCTGCAGGGTGGCCAGGCGTTTGCCGCCCGGTTCGTTGGCCAGCACGAAAGAGTGCGGATTTTCCAAAAGCTCCCGGGCCAGCAAACCGCTTTTGCCGCCGGGGCTGGAGCAAAGGTCCAGAATGCGCAGGGGGGCTTCGCGCCAGGCGCTGGCGCCGGATGCGGCGTCTTGCCTGGCGATATCCAGCAGAGCCAGGGCCGGCAGCATGGAAGAGGCGTCCTGAATGTAGATATAGCCGAAGCGGGCGGCCAGGCTGGCGCCCAGCGGCAGCGGCTCTTCCTCCAGCAGGAAGGCCTCCCGGTAGAAAGGGAGCGGGGAAAAAGCGAAACCCTGCTTGCGCAGCAGTTGTTTGATGCCGTCGCTTTGCGCGGCCCGGGCGGTCAGACGGAACGTTCGCACCGGGCTGTTCTAGTTAAATATGCTTGCCCGGTCAAGAATTTTGGGGCAGAGGAAAAAGAGGGAGGAGCAGAGTTAAAAGAAGCGGCATGGACGACGACAAGATCGAAAAACTGGAGCGGATTGCCCGGCGTCTGGACAACAGCGGCCTGGACGAATACGTCAAGCTCTCCCGGAATACCCGGAAAATGCTCTGCCTGAATTTTCTCTCGGGCGTTGCCCGGGGGCTGGGCTTCACCGTGGGCACAGCCCTGGTACTGGCCCTCGCCTACAAGATTTTAAGCTATTTTATATGCTTGAAGATTCCTTATTTAACTGAAATGTTTGAAGATTTTGTTATAATGATCAAAAATATCCGCTAGCTTGCGCCCAACCTGGCTTTTTCCCGCCGGAATGACAAACAACCCCCGCCTCTGGACATGGACAGACCAGAGGCGGGGGTTGTTTCTTCTATATTCGGAGAACTATTTCTTCACGGCATCTTTCAGCACTTTGCCGGGGGTGAACTTCACGGCTTTGCTGGCGGGAATGGTGATTTCCTTG
>JAISDX010000075.1 GCA_031264465.1 Deltaproteobacteria bacterium
GCCTTTCCTTAACGGAGAAAACGGCGAATTAATCGTAGGGCCAAAGCGGCGACGGGCAGGTAGCGCAACGGCGGGTCGCACCAGGTGCCGCGCCGGACAACGCTTTTAAGGTGGCTGAATAATTCAAAGCCGTAGCGGCCGTGGTAGCGCCCCAGACCGCTGCCCCCCACGCCGCCGAAAGGCAGGGTATGCGCCGCCGCCTGAAGCACTGTATCGTTCACGCAGGCCCCGCCGCTGCCGATGCCGTCCAGCAGAGCGGCCGCATTTTGAGGGGTAGCGGTAAAGATGTAGCAAGCCAGAGGTTTTTCTCTGTCATTGACAAAGGCCAGGGCTTCTTCGGTAGTGTTAAAAGCCAGCAGCGGTAAAAGCGGCCCGAAAATTTCCTCCCGCATGACCGGGTGCTCCGGCCGGGCGTCCGGCAGCAGCAGCGGAGCCAGGCGCAGGCTTTGCAAGTCGAACTCGGCCCGGCCGGCCGCAAGCTCCACCAGGCGCTCCAGGGCGGCCCGGGAAACGATGCGGCAATAGTTCGGGTTGTCCAGAGCGGCCCGTCCCCGGCCCGGAAAGCGGTCAAATTCCTTTTGCAGGTAATCGGCCAGCCGGTTTTTTACGCTCGCGTGCGCCAGAACGTAATCCGGCGCCACGCAGGTTTGCCCGGCGTTGAGCGTTTTGCCCCAGGCAATGCGTCTGGCCGCCAGTTCAAGGTTTGCATCCGCGCAGACGATGACCGGGCTTTTCCCGCCCAGTTCCAGGCAAACCGGAGTAAGGCGCGGGGCGGCGGCGGTCAGAACTTCCCGCCCGACCTTCCCGCTGCCGGTGTAGAAAATAAAATCCCAGCGCTCCCGCAAAAGCTCGTTCCCCAGCGTTGCGCCCGCGCCGTTGAAAACGGAGACGTGCTCCGGCTGAAAGCACTCGGCGGCTATTTCCGCAATCAGGCTGGCGCTGGCCGGAGCGCGCGACGAGGGCTTGAGCGCGACGCAATTGCCGGCCGCCACGGCGTCGGCCAGGGGCAGGAGCGAAAGATGCACCGGGTAGTTCCAGGGCGCCATGATCAGGGCAAGGCCCAGCGGCTCGGGCCGTACTTCGCAGCGCGAAGGGAAAAGCGCCGGCCCGCCGCCGGCCCGGCGCGGGCGCATGAACGAGCGGAGCTTGCGCCGGAGCAGGGAGAGCTCGCCCAGGACCAGCCCGGTTTCGGTAAGGTAGGCTTCGCCCGGCGCTTTGCCCAGGTCGGCCAGCAGGGAGGCGGCAAGGTCGCTTTCGCGGCGTTTCAGGCAGGCGTGCAGGCGGCCCAGGGCCTCCAGGCGGAAATCGGCCGGGCGGGTTATGCCCCGCCGGTAGAAAACGCGCATGGCTTCAAGGCGGTCCCGCATCGCTCCCTCCAGGCCGTTCACCTTAGTTTTTGGGCAATGGGCAGTTGATGGTGCAGTACTCGCGCGCGCAGCACAGGCCGGCGCTCAGGCGGGCTTTACCGCCGGCCGGGTCCGGTTCCAGCGCCATGATGGCGTAGCCGCCGTTGCCGAACTGGCCCGGGTTGACGATCAGGCTGTCGCCGATGCGGTCCTGCCCGCGCGACTCGTGAATATGGCCGCACAGGCAGAGGGCGGGCTGGCGCTTTTCAATAAAAGCGCGCACGGCCGGGCTTCCCACGTGCGTTCCGTTATCCAGGCGGTCGCAGGCCGTATTCAGGGGCGGCGTGTGCGTGACCAGCACCAGGTGTTCGGCCTGGCCGGCTTCGGCCAGGGCTTTTTCCAGCAGGGCGCCGAGTTCTTCTTCGCTGAACTCGCTCGGGGTGTTGAAAGGAGTTTTGGACGAACCGCCAACCCCGATCAGGACGAGGCCGGGGTACAGGCCGCGAGCCCGGCCGTGCAGGTTGATTCCCTTTTCCTCCAGATAGGCGGTCAGCTCCGGCTTGTCCATATTGCCGATTTGCGCGTAAATATGCGGCGAATGGACGGCCAGGGCGTCGATAATCTTGCTGCCGGCCGCAACTCCGCCCAGGAAGGTCAAATCGCCGGTGACGATGATGCCGGAAGCCTGGTCGAGGTCCGGAATTTCCTCCAGGTATTGCAGGTCGTCGTGAATGTCTCCCAGAACAATCCAGTGCGCGGCGCTTGGCATATCTCTCCCCGGTTGCTAAAGTGCGTTAAAGTGATTCGTATGAATTCCTTTACCTAACCTTTACCCCAGATTGGAAGATCATGAAACCAGGGAAAAGCGAGATTAGAAGCAAAATAATCAAGGAGCGCGACGCCCTGGAGGCCACGGCGGCGGAGCGCCGCTCCCGGCTGGCCCAGGAGCGCCTTCTGGCCGAACCGGCTTGGAAAAACGCCGGTTTTATAACTTTATACGTCGCCGCCAAGGGTGAAATCCAGACCGGCAGGCTGCTGGAAGCGGCCTGGGCCGCAGGGAAGCGCGTTTTCCTGCCCCGGGTGGACAAAAAAGAGCGCGGCCTGATGCATTTTTTGCGTTGTAGCGGCCGGGAGCAGCTCGGCCCCGGTTCCTTCGGCCTGCTGGAACCCCTGGAAGAGCTTTGCCCGGCCTGCGATTTTGCGCGTGAAGGCTACCCGGATCTGATGATCCTGCCGGGCCTGGCCTTTGACCGGCGGGGCGGCCGGCTGGGCTGGGGCGGCGGCTATTATGACCGCTTTCTGGAAATGTGCGCCGCGGCCGCCGCTCCCACCCGTTTTATCGGCCTGGGCTATACGTTCCAGCTTTTGCCCGAGGTTCCGGTCGAGCCATGGGACCGCCCGGTGGATGCCGTTTGCACCGATGAGGAGTTTATATGGATAAAGTGAAATTTTACCCGGCCGTCCTGCCGTTCAAGTTCCCCGGGCTGGACAGGGTGCGCTGCGCTTTCAGCACCGCCTTGTACGGCAATATCAGCCTGGACTTCGGCCTGGACGCTGAAGCGGACAAAGAGCGGCGGCGTAAGCTCGCCGTTTTGCTGGGCTTTGACTCCTGGACCGAACTGCGCCAGGTGCACGGCCCAAAGCTTCTGGTCAACCCGCCGGCCACGCCCTTTGACGCCCCTTCCACGCTGGAAGCGGACGGCTGCTGCACGGACCGGCCCGGGCAGGCCATGCTCGCCAAGGCGGCCGATTGCCAGCAGATTTTGCTGGCCCACAAGAGCGGGCGTTTTGTCGCGGCCTTGCACGCGGGCTGGCGCGGCAACGCCATCAAATTCCCGGAAAGCGGCGTGGCGGATTTTTGCGCGGCCTGCAAGATCAAACCCGAGGACGTGCTGGCTGTGCGCGGTCCCAGCCTGGGGCCCGGCTCGGCCGAGTTTGTCAATTTTGATCAGGAGTGGCCGGCCGAATTTTCGCCCTGGTTCGACCGGGAAAAGAAACTCATGGACTTGTGGGCGCTGACCCGGCGCCAGCTCACCGCCGCCGGCCTCAGGCCCGAGAACATTTACAGCCTGGATTTTTGCACCTATGCGCAAAACGACGTTTTTTTTTCTTACCGGGCTGGCAACGCCGGCCGGCAGGCCGGGCTGATCTTCATTGCAAATCGTTGAGGGTTTTAATCAGTTGCCAGGGCACGGCCCCGGCCAGCCAGTCGTCGGGCTCGACCGACACGCCGCCGACAAAAATTTCAAAGTGCAGGTGGTCGCCGCCGGCCATGCCGCTGGCGCCGGTAAGGCCCAGAGTGCGGCCGCGGCGCACCGGGGCACCGGGTTTTACGTCCAGGCGGCTTAGGTGCGAGTAAAGCGTCTGCACGCCCAACCCGTGGTCCAGCAGCACCGCGTTGCCGTGAATGCCCAGGTAGCCGGCGAAGATCACCCGGCCGTTTTCGGCGGCCGGCACCTTGTCGCGCAACACCGAGGCCAGATCGATGCCCTGGTGCACCTGCCGGTCCACTTCCCGCCCCAGGTAAAAATAGATGCGGCGGTCGGCAAACTCGGAACGTTTGATGGCATTGGGCAGACGCAGGAAAACCCCTTGCCAGAGCGGCGTCGCTTCCGTCCGCGTCTTCAGGGCGCGCAGTTCTTCGTAGTTGGCTTTGCGCACTTCGTTGTTCACGCGCAGGAACAGGGCCAGAGCATCGCTTTCGCCCGGCGCCGAGCGCATGAATTCCGGCGCTTTTTCCCGCAGAAAGACGGGCGATACGCTGATCCGGTCTTCCCGGTACCGGGCGGGCAGGCCCAGGATGTTAAGCGGAATGCGGCTGACGTTTCCGGCCTGGTCGGTCAAAACCAGCCTGGGCTCGAAGCTTTCCGGGGGCGCGGTGTGGGGCAGGGTGAACACGCAGGCATAGATGTTGTTTTTTTGCGGGTAGGAGGTAAAGCCCTCAAACTCGTCTTTTTCGTTGTCCGCCCCTACCAGGAGCCGGGCGCCGCGCAACGGCTCGGAAGCCCGGAATACCAGCGAAGCGCTGCGCCCCTGCTGGATTTGGGAAGGGCAGGCCAGTATTTCGGCCCGCGGCGGTAAAAGGTCCACGGTGAGTTCGAATTGGCGCTCGCCGGTATTGCCCTTGCCGAATTCTGCCATTGAAGCGTCCGTGGCGCTTATTGTGAGAAGCAGTTTAAGGTCGTTGCGCTCGACGGTAACCGGCGCGTTCTGGAAAAGCCGCCTGATGTTTTCGCGCCCCAGGCTGAATTTTATGGTTTCGGAAGCGGGCCGGCCGCTGAATTCGGCGCTCAGCGCCGTTATTGTACCGCTCTCCGCGCCGAGGCTGATTTTAACCGAACGCAGGCCGGGCGAGGCGTCGGACAGGCTGACGGAAATTTCTGTTTCCGGGGTGATCAGGGCATTCTGGAGGTCCGTTTCAATTACCGGCGGCGTGTGGTCCGCCAGCAACAGGTAAATGATGCCGGCCAGCAGGGCGGCGAGCAGGCCGGCGGCGTAAAGAATGGTTGATTTTTGGCGCATCGTCAGCCATTAGCAAAATAGCCGCGGCCTGGCAAACAGCGCTTGCTGGATAAACGCTCTTGACGGCCGGGCCGGATTGGGGAAAAACTCCCGCATTATAATAGCGATAGCGGGGGCGGTGATTTATGGGCGTATATTCCATCAGCAGAGAACGCATGGTGCGGGAGCAGCTTATCCCGCGCGGCATAAAGTCGCCGGCGGTAATTGCGGCCATGAGCAAGACGCGGCGGCATCTTTTTATTGAAGAAGCTCTCTGGTCCAGGGCTTACGAGGACTTTCCGCTGATGATCGGCTTCGGGCAGACCATTTCGCAGCCCTACGTCGTGGCCTGGATGTCGGAACTTCTGGAGTCCTCCCCCGGCATGAGCGTGCTGGAAATCGGCACCGGCTCCGGCTACCAGGCGGCCGTTTTGCACGAGATGGGGCTCAAGGTCTATTCGGTGGAGCGCATTCGCGAATTGCACCAGCGCACGCGCGACCGCCTGGCCGCCGGAAATTACGCCCGCATTCGCCTTAAGCTTGATGACGGCACGTTGGGTTGGCCGGAATGCGCTCCTTTTGACCGCGTCATCGTGACGGCCGGCGGGCCGGATGTGCCGGCGCCCCTGGTGGAGCAACTGGCCGACCCCGGCATCATGGTCATTCCGGTCGGGCTCGACAAACGCAGCCAGAAAATGGTGGTGGTGCGCAAGATAAATGGCAAAATAACCAGAGAAGCCAAGGGCAGCGTCGCTTTTGTCGATCTTGTCGGCGCGTGCGGCTGGTGACTTTATAACGCCGGAAACGGCTCCCCTTACCCCGAAAACCGGCTCCCGCACTTGCCAAATATCGCTTTCTGGCATACTGAACTAAAGGAATCGCGCAAAGCGCCCCGCCTTGAGGGAGCCGTGGCCGCGCTGTTTGTAATATGCCAGCAGCATGAGGTTTGAGCACCACAACATGAAGCGAATAAATTTGCCTACCTGGCTGACCATCGGCCGTATTGGAATAACCCCGGTAATAGTGCTGCTGCTCTATTTCCCCAATAAAGCCACCTGCCTCAGCGCCGTTATTTTATATCTTCTGGCCTCGGCTTCGGATTATTTCGACGGGCGGTTGGCCCGCCGCACCAAGCAGGTTACCAGTTTCGGTAAATTTTTGGACCCGCTGGCCGATAAGGTTCTCAACTGCTCCATCCTGATCATGCTTGCCCACTGGCAGTGGGTGTATGCCTGGGTGGTCATCATGATTGTTTGCCGCGAACTGATGGTGACCGGCCTGCGCGCCATCGCCGCCGACGAGGGGCACGTGATGGCGGCGGACGGCCTGGGCAAGCTCAAGACGGTCTGCCAGGGCATAGCCATTGTGCCGTTGATGTTGCACTTTACCTGGTTCGGCTGGGACTTGCGGCTGTTCGGCGAAATTGTTCTTTACGTGGCCTTGGCGCTGACGGTATTTTCCGGCGCGCACTACTTTTACGCTTTCTATAAGCATTGGCGGGTCGATATCAGGCAGGGGGCCGGCCCGGCTCCCGCGCAAAATCCGGAACGGGAGCGGGACGCCGGCGGCCAATAGTCCGCGACACGGTTCGCCCGGCCGGTTGCGCTGGACTTATGCGGCGCCTTTCGGGTAAAACGAGTTAGAAGCAATGTTTGTTATGAGTGTGGACGCATCCTTGCACAGCCGTTTGCGCAATTGTTTGCAAACCATCCTGGAGTTGAACGACGGTTTCAATTCTCCGGTGCTGGTGCATGCGTTCATGCGGGAACTGGAACTTATCCGTAAATTTTTGCACCATCTTGATGCGGCTGAACTGCAGGAGGAGGACGTTCTGCGCATCGAAAAGGCCACGGAAGTTTTTTTAGACGAACTGCGTGGTCTTTTTGCGGCCGGTCAGCCCGCCGGGGCGGAACGGGCGGGTTCGGGCGCGCCCACAAGGCTTCAGTAGGCATGAACTACCGTTATCTGCTCCTGGCGCTTTCCTGCGCTCTCAACCTTTTGCTGTTGTGGGCCCTGATCTGGAGCGGGACCGGGTATTTCGCCTTCAAGGAGCTGGAGCGCGAGTACACCGCTCTGAACGGGCGCATCTCGGCCCTGAACGCGCAACGGGTGACGCTGGATCGGGAAATTCGCCTGCTGCAATCGGATCCGCGTTACCTGGAACAGGTAATTCGCAAGCGGCTAAATTTTGTTAAAGATAGTGAGCTGTTGTATGTTTTTCCCGATGAACATAGCGAAAAAGCCGGAGCGGGCGCGGCAGAGGGCGTAAATGAATCAAAAAATTGAATGGTATAAAGAAGTACTGGCGCTTGAACCGGGCTCGAAAGTCTTTTTTCCTTTGGCCAGGATGCAGGCCGAAAACGGCTTTACCGAAGACGCCCTGGGCACCTTGCGCCACGGTCTGTCCCGCAACCCGGAGCATATAGAAGCCCGGCTGCTGCTGATAGACCTTCTTTTCGGCTCCAGCCAGTATGACGCCCTCTGGCCGGAACTTGACCAAATCGCCCTGATGCTCGGGGGCTACCCCGGCTTCTGGTCCGCCTGGAACTCGCGCCTGTCCCGCAACTCTTCCTCCAAAGACGCCGCCCTGGCGCTCAGTTTTTTTTCCGCTTCCCTGCGCGGGGAGGCCATTTCCTGGACCGACGTCATCGAGCATGGCCTGCGCCGCCTCCTGGCCGGAGAAGAATCGCTGCCCGTGGCCTCCAGCCCCCGGGTCGCCCCGCCGGAACTTAACGAACTTAAAAACTACCTCAAAGATTCGCCAGTGGCGCAGGATTCGACCCATTCCACCCGTTTCGCGCGCTCTGCCGCCGCCCCGGCCGTGGTGCTGGGCGCCATGGGAGACTTGCCCCAGGCCGGCGTCGCCAGCGGCGGCCTGGCCAGGACCGGACCAGCCGAACTGGATCTGGAGCCGTTGTTCCCGGACCAGTTGAACCCGCCCGAACGCCTGGGCGGACAAAGGGCCGGACAAGCCGCGCCCGGCGCAGACATCGCGCCGGAGCAGCTTTTTGACGAAGACGCCGACGGCGGCGACGCGGACGACGACGTCTTTTCCCTGAAAACCCGTTCCATGGCCGAAGTTCTTGCCGAGCAGGGCGACTATTCCGGCGCCCTGGATATTTATAACGACCTTTTGCGCCAGAGCGAAGGCGAAACCGAGCGGCTGGAGCTGGAAGAAGCCATTGCCGCTCTCAGCGCCAAGGCCGGGGAGAGCATCGCCCGCGAAGCCGTGCACACGGATGACGGGGAGGAAGATTCCCCCGCACCTTCCGGGCAGGGCAAAAACCGCCTGCTTGACGTGCTGGACGCCCTGGCCCGCCGTCTGGAGGCCAGAAGTTGAGGCCAGGCGCCGGCTTTTGCCCGCGAAGTTATGATTATGCCCAGTGTTAAGCCCGATTCAATGTGAAAGACTCCAAGGAGTTGGTATTGTTTATCACCAAATTTAAAGCCGTTTATGTGTGCGCTCTTGCCCTTTGCCTCGCTTCCGCCGCCTGCAGCGGCCCCAATCAGGAACTGCGGGATTTCTGGAAAGGAACGAAAGGCTATTACTACGAATATCTGAACACTCCGGTCATGCTCACCCTGCAGGATACCAGCGAACACAGCGACTACACGTTGCGCCTGGGAGCGGCCATGTCCGCCGTGGACGAGGAACTGCGCCAGCTTTGCCGGGTTATGGACGACAGCGACCGTGGCGTTGACAACGAATGGGTCATGTCCACGTTGCGGCGTTTCCCCTGGCTGGCCGGCCTGGCGGTGCTGGACGGCGACGGCTTTGTCCTGGCCAGGGTGCCGCAGTACTCGCTTAAAGACTTCCAGCCCGACCAGCTGTTCGAGGAAGACCCCAAGCAGCGCCGCACCAACTTGCGCGCCTTTGCCCTGGACGGAGCGCTGGGACCGGAAATTTATATCGGCAAGCCCGTTTACATTGCCGACGAATTGCGGGCCATGATCGTGGCGCATTTTGACATGCGCGCCCTGCTCGACCACCGGCGCGAAGCCGCCGCAATGGTCATCGCCACCCCCGAGGTAATTCTCTGGCAAGGCATTTACGACCTTTCCGAAACGCCCATCCCGATGACGGACTGGAAGGCCAAGGTCAAAAGCGAGGTTTTCGGCGCCGTTTCCAACGAGCGCGGGCGTTTTTACTGGTGTTTCACCTACTTTGCCAATCTGCCCATCATTTACGCCATAGAAGAAAGCGGCGATTTCACCCGGTCCCCCGAGCAGATTGAGCTTTTGGATTCGGCCGGCGCCTTTGCCGCTCCGAACATAAACCTCACTCCGTCCGCCGTGACCGCGCCGCCCGATCAGCCTGATCAGGCGGACGGCGACGATTACGCCGGCGAAGCTCTTGAAGAGTAATTTAAGGAGAAACGGCATGTCGCAAGTTACGGTTACCGAACATCTACTCATACACCAGAAAAAGTCGCCGGCGGCTTCGGGCGTTTTCACCCAACTGCTGTACGACCTGATTCTTTCGGCCAAGCTGATTTCCCGCAGCGTAAGCAAAGCGGGCCTGCTCGACGTACTGGGCGAAACCGGCGAGATCAACGTCCAGGGCGAACAGGTGCAGAAGCTGGACGAATACGCCAACAGCGTGCTGATCCACCGCATGGAGCGTAGCGGCGCCCTGTGCCTGATGGCCTCGGAAGAAAATGCCGACATCATTCCGGTGCCGGAGCGTTTCACGCGCGGCGACTATGTGCTGATTTTCGACCCGTTGGACGGCTCCAGCAATATTGACGTGAACATCAACGTCGGCACCATCTTTTCCATTCACAAACGCATCACCAGCGCCGCCGCCCCGGCCATCGAGGACGTGCTCCAGCCCGGTTACAGGCAGGTGGCGGCCGGTTACGTGCTTTACGGTCCTTCCACCATGCTGGTGTACACCACCGGCATGGGGGTGCACGGCTTCACCCTCGACCCCAGCGTCGGGGAATTCCTGCTCTCCCACCCGGACATGCGCATTCCGGAAAGCGGCAAATATTATTCGGTAAACGAGGGCAACGCCGCCATGTGGGACCAGCCCACCCGCGAGGCCATCAACTACTTTAAGGGTTCGGAAAACCGCCGCGGCCAGCCTTACTCCTCCCGCTACGTCGGCTCGCTGGTCGGCGACTTTCACCGCACGCTGCTTTACGGCGGCATTTTCGCCTATCCCAAGGTTTACCAGAAACCGGGCGAAGGCAAGGGCAAGCTCCGGCTGCTTTGCGAAGCCGCGCCGCTGGCCTTTGTGGTGGAGCAGGCCGGCGGCAAGGCCACCGACGGCGAGCGCCGCATCCTGGAGCTGGTGCCGCAGCGCCTGCACGAGCGGGTGCCGCTGTTCATCGGCTCGCCCCGCGATGTTGACGATGCCATGCGGTTTATGAAGTAACGGACAAGCGCGTGCTCTGCCTGGGTATTGAAAGCTCTTGCGACGAAACGGCCCTGGCCCTGGTGCGGGACGGCGTTCTGCTTGGGCAGACGCTGAAAAGCCAAATAGACGTACACGCCCTGTTCGGCGGCGTGGTGCCGGAGCTGGCTTCGCGCGAGCACGGCCGTCTGATCGGCCCGCTGTACGATCAACTGCTGGCCGAATGCGGCGTTTCCGCCGAAGATATCGACTGCATTGCCGTGACGCGCGGCCCCGGTCTTTTGGGGAGCCTGCTCGTCGGCATCGCTTTTGCCAAGAGCCTGTCCCTGGCCTTGCAAAAGCCGGTGCTGGGCATCAACCACCTGCACGCGCACCTGCTGGCGGCCGGACTGGAAAACGACATTCCCTTTCCGGCTTTGGGGCTTTTGGTATCCGGCGGGCACACCCATATTTATCATATCGCCTCGCCGCTTCATTTCCGCCTGCTGGGCCGCAGCATAGACGACGCGGCCGGCGAGGCAATCGACAAGTTCGGTAAAATGCTGGGCCTGCCTTATCCGGCCGGCAAGTACATCGATTTGTTCAGCCGGGGCGGGGAGGCGGTCACGCATCTTTTCCCGCGCCCCTATCTGGATAACGACAATTGCGACTTCAGCTTCAGCGGCCTGAAAACCGCCGCTTATAATTTACTGGAGAAGAGGCCGGAGTTACGCTTCAATTCGGGTATGGATGCGCCGGTTCTGCCGGCCGGCGATGTGGGGCGCGAATTGTCCGGACTTTGCGCTTCGTTTCAGGCGGCCGTGGCGGAGACGCTGCGCCTTAAACTGGCGCGCGCCTTGGGCCAGCTTCGGGATAAAACGCGGGAAGAGGGCGCCCCGGCGCCCCGGGTCGCCTCGCTTCTTCTGGCCGGCGGCGTGGCCGCCAATAGCGCGGTGCGGGCCGGAATACGAGCCCTGGCGGAAAAGAACGGCCTGCCGCTCCTGGCGCCTTCCGCCGCTTTGTGTACCGACAACGCCGCCATGGTGGCCTATGCGGGCCTAGTGCTGCATCAGCTCGGGCTGTGCCATGACCTGTCCTTTCCGGCGGTGCCGCGCGGCGAACAAGTACCTGATGACTACGGAAGGTTTTTGCGCTATAGTGAGTCTTGAGGCACCTGCCCCTTTGATATATTTGAATATTTCGGCAAAGCTTTTTGGGTTTGCCGGATGCTGGTGGCGGGCGCCCGGCTCAAATAAAAAGGAGAGCTTGAAATGGTTAAGGAAATTACAGAAGCTGATTTTTCCGGGACTTTGGCCAAGGCCACAGTGCCGGTGCTGGTCGATTTCTGGGCTCCCTGGTGCGGCCCCTGCCGCGCCGTGGCTCCGATAATGGAAGAACTGTCCGCCGAATACGCCGGCAAGCTGGAAATATATAAACTGAACGTGGACGACAACCCGGGCATTCCGGAAAAATTCCAGATCCGCTCCATTCCCACGCTGATTCTCTTTAAAAATTCGGAACCTGTGGAAAGAATCACCGGCGCGTTGCCGAAAGGCCAGTTCCAGAGCCTGCTGAACAAAGCTCTGGGCTGATAAGGCATCGATGAATAGCTACGATGCCATAATTCTGGGCGCGGGGCCGGCCGGTTTGACGGCCGCCCTGTACCTGGCCAGATTTGGAGCAAAGTTCGCCCTGGTGGAGAAAATGACGCCGGGCGGACTGCTGCTTCAGATTTTCGAGATTGAGAACTATCCCGGCCTGATCATGCCCAAGGGGTACGAGTTGGCCGACGCCATGGAGGAGCAGCTCAAGGAATTCACCTTTGACCGCTACCAGACTTGCGTCACCGCCCTGGAGCATAAAGACGGCAAGGTAACGCTGCAAGCTGGCGAAGAAGCCCTTGAAACCAAAACTCTGATTATCTGCGCCGGCCTCCATTACAACAAACTGGGCCTGCCTGACGAAGACAGGTTCACCGGGCGCGGGGTATCTTACTGCGCCCTGTGCGACGCCAACTTTTTCAAAGGCCGGGTGGTCGGGCTGGCCGGCAACGGCAACCAGGCCCTGGAAGAGGCTGTTCATTTGGCCGCGCTGGTCAGGGAACTGCGCCTGTTCATGCGCACGGCGGCCCCGCAGGCCGACCGGGTACTGCAAAAGAAGCTCCTGGCGCTGAAAAACGTGGTCATTCACAAGGAAGTCGCCATTACCGCCCTGCACGGCGAGAGCGAACTTGAAGCCGTCAGCATTCGTTCGCTGCAAAGCGGCGAAACGGAAAAGTTCGCCATGAGCGGTCTTTTCGTCATTGAGGGCATGCGGCCGGTTTCCGAATTTTTCCCCCGGGAACTCGTGCTGGACGCCGATGGGTTTATAGTTACCGATACTGAAATGCGCACCAACCTGCCGGGCGTGTTCGCCGCCGGCGACATCCGCTCCAAGCTGTGTCGCCAGATTGTCACCGCCGCCGGCGATGGAGCGACCGCCGCCAACGCGGCTTACTCCTACCTGGAACTTGCCGATGCTTAAAAAAAATCTTTTCAGAATTATCCTGGTTGTTTTTTGTGCCTTCTCCTTAACTTCTCCCTTGGCCGGCTGTACTTTTTTTGACCGCTGGCTCCTGCCTCAGCCGGAAATGACGGCGCAGGATCTTTTTGAAGCCGGCAACGAAGCCATGCTCAACAAGCGCTACGCCTGGAGCGCCCATTATTTCAGCCAGCTCAAGGAAAATTTCCCCTTCAGCCCCTATGTGCTGGAAGCCGAGCTTTCCTTGGCCGACTCCTATTTTCTGGACGAGGAATGGTTCATGGCCATCGATTCCTACAAGGAATTTGAAGCCATGCATCCCAGGCACACGGCCATTCCCTATGTGCTTTACCAGATTGGCCAGTCCTGCATAAACAGCTACACTTCCATCGATCGGCCGCCCACGCTCATTCACGAGGCCATGTCCTATTATCAGCGTCTGGTCGACTCGTTCCCGGGCGACGAATACGCGGAAAATGCCGACGGCAAAATTCAGGAATGCCGCCGCATTCTGGCCCAGTATGAAATTTTCATGGGCGACTTCTACTTTCGGGCCGAACGCTATCGTTCCGCCTGGATGCGCTACCAGAACGTGATGCGCGATTACAGAGACATTCTGGATCTGGCCGAATACGCCAACGTACAGTCCCAGGCCTCCTACTTCAAGCAGGTGCAGGAAGAGACGGAAAAGGACCGCCGGGTGCGCGAGGGGAGCTGGCACACCTGGTTCGACTGGCTCTAGCATTTCGTCATTGCACATGGTAGACTTGACGATGGGCTTATTCGCGCGTTTTCTTGTAAACGGGGTCAGAGAAGATATTGCAACATTTTTTTGTTAATACTCTCAATTCATCATCATTCAAAAAATATCTTTGAAATTATTATCTCGGCAAACAAGAGTCAATTATAAACGTTTGGGTAACAGCCCAAAAAATGGCGCCCGGTAAGGCGCCTGGCGGTTTTTGATTTTGGCCTCAGCCGGCCGATCTGGGAGCGGGATATTCGCGCCGGATCTCGTTGACTCCGTAAACGGCCAGAGCGCAGCACACCAGGGTGAAGCTGATGAAGTGCGCAATGTGGAATTGTTCGCCCACCAAGCTGATGCCGATGGCGATGGCCATGCAGGGAGCAATGAACTGGGCTCGGCCCAGCAGGTGCATTTTGAGGCGCGGGGTGGCAAAGGCGAGCAAGAGGAGCGGGATGACCGTCACCAGCCCGCTGGTAGACATCAGCAGCCCGTTTGCCATGTTGCCCGCGCTGAAAATCAGCGTTCCGTCAAGTTGGAAATAGATCAGGGCCGCGCCGGCAAAAGGCAGGGCCAGGAGCATTTCCAGTAACAGCCCGGGCAGGATCTCAACCTGCATGACGGCGCGTAAAATTCCGTACAGCGCGCCGCACAC
Source organism: Deltaproteobacteria bacterium (assembly GCA_031264465.1). GTDB lineage: Bacteria > Desulfobacterota > Desulfovibrionia > Desulfovibrionales > Desulfovibrionaceae > WRHT01. The sequence continues at coordinate 14,106 of JAISDX010000075.1, forward strand.
GGCCAGACCGACGGCGGCCCAGGGCAGCGCGCCGCTGATTTTGGGATGGCAGATAATGCCGGCAAGGCCCAAGACCAAGGCCAGGCACTGCGCCAAGTCCAGGCGCCGGCGCAGCACCACCACGGCCAGCAGGGCCGCGCAGAGCGGCGTGAGAAAGAGCCCGAAGCCGGTTTCCAGAAGTTGTCCCGCATTGACCAGGTGAATGTAAAGGTACCAGTTCAGGCAGAGCAGCAGGCTGCACAGGGCCAGGGCCGCCACTTTTTTGCCGTTTCGCAAGAGCGCGGCCACGCCTTTCAGCTTGCCCAGGCCGGCCAGGAGCAGGGCCAGGGTCAGGCAGGACCAGAAAATGCGCTGGCAGACGAGTTGCGCCGCCGGAATCTTTTGCAGGGCGCGCCAGTAGATGGGCATAAGCCCCCAGACTAGATTGCAGGCCAGGGCAGCGACAAGCCCGGCAAAAGCTCTGAAGGGCGGCGTGGACATCAGTTGCTTTCGTGCTGCACGCGGGCCGTTCCGTCCTTGCCGGTAAGCACGCGGACGCGATCGCCGTGGCGGAAGGTGTCGTCCATGTCCTGCACGATGGCCACTTCGCCGCCGCCGTCCAGCAGGATGGTGATCTGGTAGGCGTTGCCGTCACGCACGCCCTTTTCAACGGCCGCGCCGCCCAGAGCGCCAAGGAGGGCGCCGCCCAGGGTGGCCAGGGTTCTGCCGCTGCCGTTGCCGAAAAGGTTGCCGATTACGCCGCCGGCCACGCCGCCGCCCAACACGCCGACGCCGGTGGAGTCGTTGCTGACGCGGACGACCTCGACGTCCATCACTTGGCCGCGCTTGATGGTCAGGGCGCTACGTTGTTGAGCGGTGGTATAGCTGCGGCCGCTCTGGCTGGCGCAACCGCCGGCCAAGGCGAGACAAAGCAGAAGGGACATTATTGTGCATAAAGGTCTGTTGAGAAATTTTTTCATGGTTGACTCCAGCGCCAGGCAACGGCTGTTCGGCGCGCATTTGATATCCGACATAGTGTAGCTGAAAAATATGGCGCGGGCAATAAACTTGGCGCTATAAAAATTGCCCGCCACCTTTAGGATGGCGGGCTCAGGAAGGCCTTCGGGCATAACGCCCTTATAACTTAATGCTGCCGCGGCGCGCGGGGTTGGGCTTCGTTCACGCGCAGGGTGCGCCCGCCGAAGCTGGCGCCGTCCAAGGCCTGGGCGGCCGTCAGGGCGTCGGCGTCATCCATTTCGACAAAAGCAAAGCCCCGGGCCCGGCCGGTTTCGCGATCGCTGATCAGTTTTACGGAAAGCACATTGCCGTGGGAAGAAAAAAGATTCTGCAGTTCTTCTTCCGTAGCGGACCAGGGGAGATTCCCCACATAAAGAGACTTGGACATAAAAAACCTCGCAAAAAAATGATGAACACGCCGCTTCCTCTATCGAGCTTCACCAGACGGCCCGATCCCGCAGCACTAAATATGCCAATGCACTAATACAAGACAAGCGTCAATACATTAATGCAATTTTCAGTCGCCATGATTGTTTTTGACATAAAACGGACAGCCGCCCTTGTATGAGCGACCGTCCATTGCAGTGTAACCAACAGGTTGGATGCGCTTGTTTGAGCGTATCAGGAAATCGGTATCCGGCGCGGCTTCATCGCTTCAGCTTTCGGCAGGAAGAGGCGCAGCACGCCGTTTGTAAGTTCCGCCTTGACATTGTCGCGGTCCACAAAATCCGACAAGGTAAAGCTTCGCTGGTAGCGCGCGGCTCCAAACTCCGTATGCAGTTTGCGCAAACCCGCGTCCGCTTCGGGGTAGCTGCTCGCGCCCTGGATATTCAGCTCCGATTCTTCAATATCAATGACCACGCTATCGGGGCTGACTCCGGGCATGTCCATGATGATGTGGAAGCCGTCTTCCATTTCCAGGATATCGGTAGGCGGTATGGAGCCGACGTTTCTTGCTTCTTTGTTGTTCATTTCATTTCTCCTTGGCCTAAAATTCATATTGCATAATAATCAGGAGTTGATGGAGATTTTGCGCGGCTTGACGGAGTCGGCCTTGGGCAGGGTGACTCGCAAAATACCGTTTTCATTTTTGGCGACGACCTTGTCGCGGTCTACCGGCACGTTCAGGTTCAAAGCCCGCTGGAAAGAACCGGCACTGCGCTCCTGCCTGAAGTAGCGCCCTTCGGGCGACTTGCGCTCGCCCTTGATGATCAGGTTGCGCGCGGTAATCACCAGCTCTATGTCATCGGGCGGAACGCCTGGGATGCAAACGTCCACGATGTAACCATCGTCATTTTCCGCGATATTTACTTTTGGGAAAAGGTGGCGCGAGCCAAAGGGGCTTTTTCTGAACATGTCCTCAATAATGCGCTCCAGATCATTCGATCCTTCGTACATGGAACTGAAATCGATAACCATAGCTGCCTCCATAAATAATATTCGTCAATTAATTAATAAATATATTGTATCAATAAATTAACATTTATCGATACTTGATTTAGGTATAAATTTACCAGATTTGCAGTTTGAATATTGTCTTCAAATTGATTTTCATATTATTTCAAATAAAATCAAAATCGCCTCTGTCAATACTCTGCCTTTTAAACTTTTACAATTTTTATCCACGAAAAAACGCCGCGGCACGGCTAGGAAAAAATTAACTTCTATAGTATGGTGAATTCGTAAAGCAGCGTACGTCACGTAATGATGTGCGCTTTTTGGTCGCTGTCCGGCGGGCTGGGAGCCCGGCCGGACTCTTGGATTTTTTGAACCAGGCACAAAATTGCCTTTTTGCCCTCTGGCCGCGTCAGGCTCCCCCGGTGCGAAGCTCATGTATGTCTTGATACGCTCCGCTCCGCCAGGAGCTCGTCTTCCTTGCCGGAGAACAAAAATCACAATTTTACATGAGTTCAGATCTTTGCAAATCATTTTTCAGGGAACGAAATGAGCACACCAATTTCACAAAAAGGCTTTAATCGTCTGCGCGAAGAGCTGGACAATCTTAAGAAAGAACGCCCGGAAATCGCCAAGGTAATTCAGGAAGCCCGGGAAGAGGGCGACTTGAGCGAAAACGCCGGCTACGATGCCGCCCGGGAACGCCAGGGTATGCTGGAAGCCAGGATCAGTTATATTGAATCGCGCCTGCCCACCTTCAACGTTGTGGATCTGGACAAACTCGGCGGCGAGAAAATAATCTACGGCGCCACCGTCCGCATAGTGGACCAGGACACGGACGAGGAAAAGGAATATACCATCGTCAGCCCGGACGAGACCGATCTGGTCGCCGGCGGCATTTCCGTGCTTTCGCCGGTGGCCCGCGCCCTGCTGGGAAAGGAGGTGGGCGACGATGTGGTGGTGGATGCGCCGCGCGGCCGGATCCATTACGAGGTTGTCGACCTGGAATTCAAGGGCGAGGCTCTATTCAACTGATACCGGCAGTTACTCTGCAAGTTGAAACGCCGCCCGTCCGGGTCGGCGTTTTTCAATGGCGGGCGCGCTTATAAATATTTGGCGTACCAGCCGGAACAGCGGGCCAGCCCTCTGGTGATGCTGTATTCCGGTTCATAGCCGAAGTACTGCCTGGCCAGGCTGATGTCGGCCAGCGAGTGGCGCACGTCGCCGGCCCTGAAGTCGCGGTGCTCGGCCGAGACCTTGGCGGCTGCGGGGTTGTAGCGGGCTGCTTCGGCCCGCAGCATTTCGAAAAGCTCGTTCAGGCTGGTGCGTTCTCCCACAGCCACATTATAAACCCTGTTCAGCGCTGCCGGGTTTTCGGTCATGGCGGCCAGCAGGTTGGCCTGTACGCAGTTGTCTATAAAGCAGAAGTCGCGCGAGGTTTCGCCGTCGCCGTTGATGTAGACCTGCTCACCGCGCAGCACGGCCGCGAACCAAATCGGGATGACGGCGGCGTAAGCTCCTTCCGGATCCTGGCGCTCGCCGAAAATGTTAAAGTAGCGCAGCCCGATGGTTTTAAAGCCGTAAGCCGAAGCAAAAACTTCGGCGTAGAGCTCGTTCACCAGCTTGGTCACGGCATAGGGTGAAAGGGGCTTGCCGATGCGGTCTTCCCGCTTGGGCAAGGTGGGTTCGTCGCCGTAGGTGGAGCTGGAGGCGGCGTAAACAAAGCTCTTTACTCCGGCCTCGCGCGCGGCCACCAGCATGTTCAAAAAGCCGTCCACGTTGGAGGCGTTGCTGGTGATGGGGTCTTCAATCGAGCGCGGCACCGAGCCCAGAGCGGCTTCGTGCAGCACTCGGTCAACGCCGGCGCAGGCCGCGGCGCAGGTGGAAAGGTCGCGGATGTCGCCTTCTATCTGGGTGAACTCGGACCAGGCGGCGGACGGGACCGCTTCGCGAACGAGCTCCAGGTTTTTGCGGTGGCCGGTGGAAAAGTTATCCAGGCCGCGCACGGTTTGCCCGTGCTTCAGCAGCGTTTCCACCAGGTTGGAGCCGATAAAGCCGGCCGAACCGGTAACCAGCCAAGTTTGCGGAGTATTATACATTTTTTCCAGTAATGCGGAATAGGCGCTCATGGCAATCCTCTTGAGTCTCGTAGTTTTCTACCGGCTCTTTACGCGAAAATCCCGCCCGAGGCAATCGCGCGGGCGGGGTTTTTGTTATTTCAGGAAAAGCTGATTAATTTCCTTAAAATTGCATGATCGCCGCCGACCAGGTCAGGCCGCCGCCGAAGGTGGTGAGCAGCACCCGCATGCCGGGCTTCACGAAGCCCTGCTCCAGGGCTTCGCCCAGAGCCAGGGGAATGGAGGCGCAGGAAGTGTTGCCGTATTTATGCACGTTGACGAACACCTTTTCCGTGGGTACGCCCAGGCGCTGGCCCACGGCCTCGATGATGCG
>JAISDX010000084.1 GCA_031264465.1 Deltaproteobacteria bacterium
CTAGTTCAGGACAGGGCGGGCGTTTACCGGCTGCACAGGTCTGTTGTTAGGTCCTTTCATGGCGTTGCGCAACGCCTGCGCCTGGTCCTGGCTGACGGTCAGCGGCGTCTTGAGCGCGCACCAGCGGACGCCTTCCCAGCAGGGCGGCGTGGTCAACGAACCATTGAAGTAAATGTAATCCAGACTGGCGGGTAAAATGCTCATCGGGTCAAATTTTTCAGTCAATTTCGCTGTCCGGCCAGCCGCTTGCGGCATGGCTGCCCACAGGGGCTCCAAGCCAGGGTTCTTTTCGCCGTCTTTATAAAAAACCGCCAAAACGAGCATATTCCCGTTCTCGTCCTGGTGCACGAAGTGCGCCTCCAGCAGGAAAGACCGGCCGGCAAGCGTGTTTTCGCTCGGGGTATGGAAATGGACCTGCTGCAGGGAGTATACCGCGCCTCCCGCGACGGTCAGGCTATTTCCGTTGGAAAACGGCACTTGAATGGTGTGACCGTTGTTGAGGACGGTTTCTCCTTTACGGCCATAGCGCAGCTCAAGAGCGGGAAGCGCCACGTCATACCGCGGCTCGATATTGATGGGGGCCTGGTTTTTGCCCTCTTTGCACATGGCAAAAGAAGGATCCGCTTTATGCCAGTTCTCGGGGCTGTACGCCCCGCTGTAACCCCAGTGTTGTTCTTCCGCGGAAAAAGCGAGGGAGGCCGAAAGGGAGAACGCCAGTAAAAATCCAAGGGCTACGGGAAGAAGCTTTTTCATAATAACGTCCCATGCGCGGCCGGATGCACAGGCCCGAGGTTCCGCGTTTCAGATGTCCGAAATGCCGTGGTATGGTCACCTCAACAAGCGGTTTCACAATACCAGAACTTTTTTTGCTTGCAAGGCCCTGGCTCCAGCGCGTTTCTTTACGGACAATCAGATGCGGTTGCCCCGATGCGGCGGGCAAGCGGTTTACAGGGATATTCCGCTTGCCAGTTAACGGGCGATCCATTATGTGTATATACACACCATGCTTTATTGCAACTGCCAACTTGTGCGAACGCACAACCCCGAGGAGAGCCTAATGAACACTTTCAGCGCCTGGCACCGGGAAACCCTGGGCAAGCGGGCCGTGGACGCCCTGGAAAAGAACAATTTCACCGCCGCCTACTTCCCGGACAAGGAAGCGGCCCTCAAGCACGCTCTCGGCCTGGTGCCGGCCGGGGCCAGCGTGGGCGTGGGCGGCAGCGCCACGGAAAAAGCCGTGGGCTTCAGCGCCGCCCTGGCCAAGTCCGGGCATACCGTTTACGACCACGGCCTGCCGGACCTGACCCCGGAACAGCGCGCCGAGTACCGCCACAAGCAGCTCGGTTGCGACGTGTTCATTACCGGGGCCAACGCCATCACCATGAAAGGCGAAATCGTCAACCGCGACGGCTTGGGCAACCGGGTGGCCGCCATGATTTTCGGGCCCAAGAAAGTGGTGATCGTGGCCGGCGTGAACAAGCTGGTCAAAGACCTGGAAGAGGCCGACACGCGCATCAACATGGTGGCCGCGCCCATCAACAACAAGCGCCTGAACACCAACAACCCCTGCCTGAAAATCGGGGAATGCGCCGACTGCCGCAGCCCTTCGCGCATTTGCAACATTACCACAATTTTGCACCGCCGCCCCGTGGCTACGGAAATGCATGTGCTGCTTATTGGTGAAGAACTCGGTTTTTAGGGAAACGCGGCATTCAGCGCAAGCGTTGCTCCGGCGGCCGGCCCTTGCCGGCGGCGGCCGCCGGGGTTATTCATCATGGAATCGTATGCCCACAGCGGAACAAAAAGCACAGCCCTGCTGCTGCATTCACCTGCGCAGCGCCGCCCGCGCCGTCACCGGGCTCTACGACGCCGCCATCGAGGCGAGCGGCTTGCGCATCACCCAGTTTGCCACCCTCAAAACCCTGCACCGCCTGGGCCCGACCTGCCTGAACGACCTGGCTGAAGCCATGCGGCTGGACCGCACCACCCTGGTGCGCAACCTGGAGCTTTTGAAAAAACAGGGACTGGTGGAGGAAAATCGCCGCGCCGGCGGTAAAGCCCGCCTGGTGCGCATAACCGGGCAAGGCGAGGCCAAGCGGCGGGAAATCGAACCACTGCGCGACCGGGCCAGGGAAAAATTGCACGCGGCGCTGAGCGAAGAAGAGCGCGACACCCTGCACGCCCTCCTGGACAAGCTCCAGGGACTACGCGAAGATTGATCGCCCGGCCAAGGCGGAAAAAGACCCGGGTAATTATCTGAATTTTTCCGGCAAGGGGAAATTCAGGACCGGCGGCATACGCCCTTCCGAAGGCCAGAGCCGGGCCAGGCCGGCCGGGCGTTTTGACCATTCGCCGCCGCAGATCAGGCTTTCCAGGTCAAAGGGAGCCTGGCTCCAGACGTCCCAGAACAGGCGCCGCCCAATCAATCCGGCCGGGCTTTGCCGGAAGGACTCGGCAGCCGGGCCGCCTTTGCCCCCCTTCCCCCAAACAACTTGCGCCCCGGTACAGGCCAGATTTTGCAGGCCGCGCCGCTCCAGGCGCAGACAGAGGTCCGCATCGGCATAGTGGCCG
>JAISDX010000118.1 GCA_031264465.1 Deltaproteobacteria bacterium
TATCTTGCCTTCCACGCCCCGGGTGCCGAAGCCGCCCGGCACCAGGATGCCGTCCATCTCGCCCAGAAATGCTTCCACGTTCTTGGGAGTAATTTCCTCGGAGTTGAGGAATGCCAGCTTGACCTTGCTGCGGTTCGCAATGCCGCCGTGGTTCAAAGCTTCGTACAGGCTCTTGTAAGATTCGGTATTGTCAGTATATTTTCCGACAATACCGATTTTAACTTCATAGTCGGGGTTGTTAACGGTCTGCACCAGGTTGCGCCAGCCGGTCAGGTTGGCGTTCTTGGCGGGCAGGCGGAGCGAGATGGCCACTTTCTGATCCAACCCCTCGTCGAAAAAATGCAGCGGCAGTTCGTAAATGCTGCTTACATCTACGGAAGAGAACACCGCGTCGCTTTCAACATCGCAGAACATGGCTATTTTACGACGGATTTCACCACTAATCGGCACTTCACTGCGGCAGACGATGATGTCGGGCTGAATGCCGATGCCGCGCAATTCCTTGACGCTGTGCTGGGTGGGTTTGGTTTTGAGCTCGCCGGACATATGCAGATAGGGCACCAGGGTAAGGTGCATGTACAGGCAGCGTTCTTTGCCCAAATCGCCGCGCAACTGGCGGATGGCTTCCAGAAAGGGCAGCCCTTCGATATCGCCCACGGTGCCGCCTATTTCCACCAGGGCCAGGTCGGGTCCGTCCTTGGCGCTGTTAAGGATTACACTTTTGATTTCGTCGGTGATATGCGGGATAACTTGCACGGTGCCGCCCAGGTAGTCGCCGCGGCGTTCCTTCTGAATGACCGAATTATAAATGCGGCCCGAGGTGCAACTGTTGAGCTGCGTAAGGGAGATATCAAGAAAGCGTTCGTAGTGGCCGAGGTCGAGGTCGGTTTCCGCTCCATCGTCGGTAACGTAGACTTCACCGTGCTGGATGGGGTTCATGGTGCCGGGGTCCACGTTGATATACGGGTCAAGCTTCAGCACGGTGACGTTCAGCCCCCTGGCCTTGAGCAGCGCTCCCAGAGAGGCGGCGGCCAGGCCTTTGCCCAGTGAAGAAAGCACCCCGCCGGTAATAAAGACAAATTTGGTTTTCTGCATATCACAACCCCCAGTGTTTTACATTGCCCGATCCGGAACCCGGGGAATGCTGGCAATGCCGGAAAATTACACAAGTCACCCTGAAAACAAGCGCGGCCAATGTAGATCTTTTTTGCCCGCGCGTCAGCCTTGGAATGAAAAATAAAAAATTCAAGCAGCGCCCTTAAAGCCGCCGGCGAAGGCCAGGCCCACACCGGCAAAGCGGAACCAAGATCAAAAAGCCGACCGACAAAACTCAATTTGGTACCGTACTCCATTTTAAAATTTTTTCACCGGTTGACCTGGGAACTGGTGCGCGCTATTATCAATCCCCCTTCAGACAGAGGCTCCAAACAGCCGGATTTCAGCACTTACAGCCAGGCCCGCCGAGGCCAGGGAGAAAACATGGCAAACCGGGTTTCCGCGCTTATCATCACCGGGTACGGCATCAACTGCGAAGTGGAATGCGAATACACGGCCCGCAAGGCCGGTGCGGACAAAACCCGCATCATCCATTTTTCCGAGCTTCTCACCGGCGAAGCCAAACTGACTGACCACAATTTCATAATTTTCCCCGGCGGCTTCATTGACGGCGACGACCTGGGCGCGGCCCAGGCCGCGGCCCAGCGCTGGCAGTACGCCAAGGACGCCAGCGACGCGCCCCTCTTGAACCAACTAAAAAAATTCATTGAGGACGACGGCATTGCCATTGGCATTTGCAACGGTTTTCAGCTCATGGCCAAACTGGGCCTGCTCCCGGCCCTGGACGGGCGCTATTTCGAGCGTCAAAGCTCCTTGGTGAACAATGCCTCGGCCCGCTTCGAAGACCGCTGGGTGCACTTGAAGGTCAACCGGAACAGCCCCTGCGTTTTCACCAGGGGCCTGGACAAGCTCTATTTGCCGGTACGGCACGGCGAAGGCTATTTCGTGCCCCTAGACGCCGCCACCAGGGAGCGGTTACACCGGGAAAACCTGGTCGTGGCCCAATACGCCCACCCGGATACCGGCGAGCCTACCACGGAGTATCCGTATAACCCCAACGGCTCTCCCCAGGGCGTCGCCGCCATCTGCGACCCCAGCGGACGCCTGATGGGCCTGATGCCCCACCCGGAAGCCTTTAACGACCCGACCAATCACCCCGGCTGGACCAGGGGCGAAACCGCCACCCTTGGTCTCAAGCTGTTTGAAAACGGGGTACGTTACCTGCGCGAATCAAAGTGCTCCGCAGCCTAAGACTTTCGCTATATCAGCTGGTAGCCGCCCCGGAGCTGCGTTTATGCGCCTGAAGGAAAATTCGGGCAACAACTCGGTTGCGTTCATCGACTGAAAGCCGCCCACTCCAACTTCCGCCAGACCGGCCCAGACGGCCAGCCAGCCGACGACGGCCTGCGGCCTGACCCCGGCCTGGCGCAGGGCGCGCAGAGAGATGGAGGCATGGCGCTTGGCCAGGCGCTCGCCCCGGTGGTCCAACAGGAGCGGAATATGGGCATAAGCAGGGGGAACGGCGCCCAGCAGCGAATAGAGATAAAGCTGGCGCGGCGTACTGTGAAGAATGTCCGCGCCGCGCACCACCTGGTTCACGCCCATGGCGATATCATCCAGCACCACGGCCAGTTGGTAGGCGAACACCCCGTCGGAACGGCAGAGGGCGAAATCGCCCGCCGCCTGCTCAGGCGTAAACTCCACCCGGCCCATGACCAAATCGTTCACTTGAAGAAATTCAGAAGCCAGTAAATTACCACCGGCCGGGGCCACGCGCAGGCGCCAGGAAAAACTCCGCCCGGCGCGCAGCCGTTCTTCCCGCTCGGCCTCGGGCAAATCCCGACAAAGCCCGGGGTACACGCTCTCGCCGGCCAGACCGTCCCCCGCTCCGTCCCCCTGTTGCGGCGCGCCGGCCAGGGAACGCAATTCCTTGCGGGTGCAGAAACAAGGATAAATCAGCCCGCGCTCCTTGAGATTTTCCAGTGCGGCGGCATAGCCGGTCAGGCGTTCGCCCTGGTAATACGGCCCCACGTCCCAATCCAGGCCGAGCCAGCGCAAATCTTCCATCAGCGCGACGGCCAGTTCCGGTTTGGAGCGCTGCGGGTCGATATCCTCAATGCGTAAAATCAGCCGGCCGCCGACTGAGCGCGCGCCCAACCAGGCACAGAGAAAGGCCCAAGCGTTGCCCAGGTGCAGGTAGCCGGTGGGGCTGGGGGCCAGACGGCCGATTATTCGCTTATGCTGCATGGCATGTGCTTACTGCGCTTTGCTCCGGAAGGCAAATGAGCAATAAAGAGCCTAAAAGAACAAACGCAAAAAAGGATTTAAACGGCGGTCATGTTTAAATCCTTTAAATAATTCTGGTGTCCTCGGCGTGAATCGAACACGCGGCCTACAGCTTAGGAGGTGCTTGGCCTCAGTGATCATATGCCTGCCGTTGACGCGCGCGATTGGATGCTGAATCAGGCTGATGCTATTCAAAAAAATTACCTTGAAAGCGATATTTTTTCTCTGCCGGAAGAATTAAGCGGGGGATTGTGGAACAATCCGAAATACCTGCTGAGCGCGCGTTATTGGCTGAATCAGGCCAGGCAAGCCGCCAGTTCTATGGGCGCGATGCTCCTGGGCGCGGGAGCCGTGGGCGGCGGCATGAAGGCGGCCGCAGCAGCCGGCGGTATCATGGAAGCGGGAAGTTTCTACAACTATTTGATTAAAGAAGGCGTTGACAACGACGCGGCGCTCACTGCGTCCGCATACTTTGGCGTTATCACCGGCCTACTGAACAAGGTGGGTCTGGACAAGA
>JAISDX010000052.1 GCA_031264465.1 Deltaproteobacteria bacterium
AAGGAGGCCGCCGCCATCGCGGCCGGCGACGAACGGGCCAACAGCATCGACATCAGTAAAGGCGGCCTTTATCCGGCCGACTATGTGTTTGAAGGATGCCCGGTTACCGGCCTGGCCGACGGCGAGAGCCTAACGCTCGGCGGCGTGACCCTGACCGGCTATGCTGTGCCCGGGCACAGCCTGGAAGATATGGTCTACTACGGTGAAATTGACGGCAAACAATGTATTTTTACCGGCGACGCGGTATTCGCAGCCGGGCAGGTGCTGCTGCTGTCGCGCTGGGATTCCAGCATCCCCCCTTACAAGGTGGGCATCAACAAGATTGCCGCTCTCAAGGTGGACGGATTTTTCCCCGGACACGGAGTTTTTAGCCTAGAGAACGGCGGCGAGCATATCAAGGCCTGCGCGGCCAAATTCAACAGCGGCCTGTTGCCGCCGCAACTGTTTTATTTTGCCTGACCGGGGCAAAGCGCCAGACAAAATTCCCGCCCCTGGCAGACGCAAGGGACGGGAATTTTTCGTTACAGCCTGGAAGGGCGGGGCAATCAGACATGCGCGGTGCCGCGCTTGAGCCTGGCGTCCCGCTTTCTTTTTTCCTCTTCGGCTTCCTGGCGGGAGCGGATGGTGTCTTCAAAAAAGAGCAGCACCGGGCTGGCCACGAAAATGGAGGAATAGGTGCCCACGAAAACACCGATGAACAGCGCCAGGGCGAAATCGAAGATAATGCTGCCGCCCAGGAAGAGCAGGGCGACGATTACCAGCAGGGTGGTGCCGGAGGTCAGCACCGTCCGGGACAGCGTCTGGTTGATGCTGCGGTTGATGATGTCGCCCAGCGGGTCTTTGCTGCTCAGCAGGTTTTCGCGAATGCGGTCGAATACGATGATGGTGTCGTTAAGGGAATAACCCACCACCGTCAACAGAGCCGCGATGATGGTCAGGTCGAATTCCTTATCCAGCAGCGAGAAAATGCCCACAGTAATCAAAATGTCGTGGATGGTAGAAAACATGGCCCCCAGGGCGAAGGCCAGTTTCTGCCACCAGAATACGCCGATGGTGACCGCCATTACCCCTGGCACCTGCCAAAATTTCGGCATGCCGAGGATGTCCAGCACGTACATGCTGCCGCCCAGAGCCAAGGCCATGACCAGAGCCGTGCCCCAACGGTTTTCAAAACGCCCGGAAATGTACACCGACATCAGAAGCGTCGCCAGATAAAGAGCTTGCAAAGCCTGTGAGCGCAGGTCCGCCCCTACCTTGGGGCCGACCATTTCCGTACGCGGCGTGCTGAAAGCCTGGCCCGGCAGGTTTTCGCCAAAGGCCGTGGCGATGGTTTCTTCCACCTGGTCGGCGGTAATGTTGTCCTGGTTGGCGATGCGCAAAAGGTAATCGTGCGCGTCGTCGCCGCTGCTCTGGACCACAAGGCCGGGCAAATTTGCTTCGGACAGGGCGGCCTTCACCTCTTCGTCCGAAACGGCGTTGTTAAACTGCACCTGCACGACGATGCCGCCGGCAAAGTCGATGCCGTAGCGCGGTCCGCCCTTGACGACCAGCGAAGCCAGGCCGATCAGGATCAGAATTATGGAGATGGCATAGGAAATTTTGCGAATGCCGACAAAATTGATTTTGGTATCTGAAGGGATAAGGTGCAAACCCATGTTACGAATTCCTTTTAACTTACCTAAAAAGATAAAGGTATTTATTTTTCCAACATAGGCAAAATTTGCTGCAAATTTTGCCAAAGGCACACCGCACTGTTCGCTTGCGGGCGGCGCGGAGGCGCCGCCAGGGCATTTCCTTGCAATGCCCTAAATGCTTATCTTGGTGCTTTTTCTGGTTACCCAGAGTTCAAAAATGGCCTTGGAGACAAAGATGGCCGTAAACATGGAAGCCAGGATGCCGAGAGTCAGGGTCACCGCGAAGCCGCGCACCGGCCCGGTGCCGAACTGGTAAAGAATGATGGCGGCGATAATCGTGGTCAGGTTGGAGTCCAGAATGGTCACCGTCGCCCGGGAAAAGCCCAATTCCACCGCTGTGCGCGGCGCCGCTCCCTTTTTCAGTTCCTCGCGTATTCGCTCAAAAATAAGTACGTTGGCGTCAACGGCCATGCCGATGGTAAGCACTATGCCGGCAATGCCCGGCAGGGTGAGAGTGGCTCCAAAGGCGGCCATGCCGGCCAGGAGCAAGATAAAGTCGAACAGCAGCATGGCGGCGGCGATAATGCCGGAAAACCCGTAATAGATTACCACAAAGGCCATTACCAAGCCCCAACCCATCAGGGCGGCCATGGTGCCTTTGTCAATGGATTCCTGCCCCAGGGAAGGCCCCACGGTGCGCCGTTCCAGCTCTTCCACCGGGGCCGGGAGCGAACCGGCCCGCAATACCAGGGCCAGGTCGCTGGCTTCTTCCACGGTAAAGCTGCCGTTGATGCTGGCCCGCCCCTGGCTGATCTTTTCCCGGATCACCGGGGCGGAGTGTACCTGGCCGTCCAGCACGATGGCCATGTTGCGGCCGGTGTTCTGCGCGGTGACGCGCTCGAAAATGGCGGCCCCGCGGCTGGTAAAGCTCATGCCCACGCCGGGACGGTTGTTATTGTCATATTCCAGCCAGGCGTCTTCAATGTACTCGCCGGTGAACAGGGCATCGCGGTCCACGATGATGTTTCTGGCGCCGTCGCCAGCACTCCGGCCCACCATTGGCAGGGAGATGGCCCCGGCCGGCATGATACCGCGATTCAGGCGCTCGATGTCCTGGCTGGAAAGTTCACGCTCCACGTGAAATTCCAGATGGGCGGTCTTGCCGATGACATCCACTGCCCGCTTGGTGTCCTTGAGGCCGGGCAACTGGATGATAATGCGTTTTTCGGCCGACTGCTTGCGGATATCCGGCTCGGCCACCCCGAACTGGTCAATACGGTTGCGAATGGTGTTAAGAGCCAGGTCCAGCGAAGTTTCTTCAAGCTTGGCGCGCGCCTCGGGAGTATAGACGGCCTGGTAGCGCACGGAGCCGTCCGCCAGGGACTGGCGTTCCAAGGCGAACTGGTTGAATTGTTTGGCCAGGAGGGCGTCAAGCTCGGCCCGCTTGGCAGCGTCCGGCAGAATGAAGTTTAGGCCGTCCTTGCTGCTGGCGGGGCGGGTGACGGGGATGCCGTTTTCCCGGCTGGTCTGGCGGATATCTTCCCCGGCCAGGGTCAGGGAGTTTTCCACGGCCTTGTCGACATCCACTCCAAGGGCAAGGTACATGCCGCCCATGAGGTCCAGGCCGAGGTTGACCTGTTTGTCCGGGAGGATTTTGGCCAGAGAGGATTCCTTGACGGCCGGAAAGCTGGGCAGCAGGAAAATTACGGACACGATCAGCACTATCAGCGAAAGGCCGATTTTCCAAAGAACATGCTGTTTCATTGGTACTCCGGTGGCACGGTTAATGTCGTAACTGGTTGAGCCTTTCAAGTGTGAAACGCTCTAATCAATCAATGGCAGGCCGGCGTGCGCCGGCCTGCCATCATATGGAAAGCCGAAAGGCTTTAAAATCAGGCGTCGGAGTCGTCTTCTTCGACGATGCGGGCTTCTTTTTTCTTCCCGCTCTTGCCGCGCATGGGCAGCGGCAGTTTCTGGCCGGCGGGCAGCACGGTGCTGATGGCGCTTCTGACCATGCAGGCTTTGAATTCGCCCAGGTCCACCAGAAGATTGTCGCCGTCCACTTCCAGAATACGGCCGTACATGCCGCTGCTGGTCAGGATGGCGTCGTCCTTTTTAATGGCGGACAGCATGTCGCGGCGCCGTCTGGCCTGCTTCTGCTGCGGACGGATCATCAGAAAATAGAAAACCAGGATAATGAGAAAAATGGGCGCCAAGCTCCCGATCATTCCCATCGGGCCAGCTTCTCCGCCAGCGGCTGCCTGCCCCATGGCGTAAGCTTTGGTACTGAACATGTATCCTCCTAAAAGGTGGTTGGTTTACGTTTTTATTTAAGCATTCTTTTGTAGCCCTGACTGACCAAAAATTCAACAGGTTTTTGGCCCGCTTGGTCACAAGGCGGTCAAAAGGACTATATTTCCATATAAGTGGCGGTTTGCGCCGCTTTTTCGGAAACGCTCACGCTCACCAGGCGAGCGGGGGAGCCGGCAAATTCAGGTTGCAGGGTTTTATAAATCCAGGCCGCGATATTTTCGGAGGAAGGGTTGCGTTCGCCAAAATATGGGATTTGCCCCAGATCGTGGTGGTCCAGTTGGTCCAGGGCGATTTTGAGCTTGGCTTTAACTTCCTTGAAATCCACGAGCAGTTCGGTGTCCGGGGTGAGTTTTTCACCTTCCACAACCAGTTCGACGCTGAAATTGTGGCCGTGCAAAGCTTCGCACTTGCCCTGGTAATGGCGCAGGGCGTGCGCGGCGGAAAAATCGGAACGGACGGCAAGCCGCCAAAGCGGTGAAGGCATATTTTTATTCCTCTGGTTTAAGGAAAGGCTGGTTGCCGCGTTTCCTTGAATTTTGGTTGTTGCCGGAAAGACATAACACAGATCAGATACACGCAAAAGCGGCCCGGCACCAGGTGCCGGACCGCCAATGGATGGTTAATACGGTTTTCAGCTTTTACTTGAAGAAGGTGAATTCAACCCTTCTGTTCTGAGCGCGGCCGTCGCGGGTGTTGTTGTCGGCCACCGGGTTTTCCGGGCCATGGCCCTTGGTCACGATGCGGGAAGCGCTGATGCCGTTGTCCACAAGGTAGTTCTTGACGGCATTGGCGCGGCGTACGGACAGATCCTGGTTGTAGTCGGCCGGGCCGATGTTACAGGTGTAACCGTCGATACGGACCTTCAGGTCGGAGTCATCGGCCAGGTCGCGCAGCACCACGTTGGCAACGCGCTTCTGGCTTTCGTGAATGACGTTGGAGTCGAAAGCGAAGTGAACGTCGTTGGCGCTCATGACAACGCGGGAGTGGCCGCCGCCGGCGCCCCAAACCTGTTCGACAAAGCTGTCGATGGCCGCGTCGCTGGCGAGCAGGTCTTCAGCCTTGACGGACACGCTGCAGGGGTTGAGAGCGGCCATGGCGTCGATCAGAGCCTGTTCCTTTTCGGTGTTGGCGAAAGAAACGAAGTGCAGGCACATGTTCGGCTGGGTCTGATAGAAGATTTGGGCTTCGTTAATGGAGTTGCGGCCAGCGCCGTAGTCTCCGTCAGTAAAGCTGACAATGGCGCCGGGGCGGGACAGGTCGCTGTAGTTGTGGGCGAAGAAGTCAAGGCCGCTGCCCTGGGAGAGCTTGCTGGCATCGCGCACGAAGTTGCCGCTGAGTTCGTCGATGGCGTTCTGCATGTTGCCGCGGTTGTAAGAACCGAAGTCAACGGCAGTGGTCATGGGGGCGAAGGTGTGCAGGCCGGCGGTGTAGTTTTCGCCGGGGATGCGGGCGTTGATCTTTTCCAGGAGTTCCTGGGCCAGAACGATTCTGTCGGTGCCGGTATTTTTATAGTTCCAGCCCATGGACATGGAGTAGTCAACCAGCAGGTCGAAGCTTTTGATCTTGGAAGGAGCGGCGGCGAAAGCCGTGCCCACCAAGCTCAGCGTGAGCAGGGCGAAGAGAAAGGCGGTAGTAATTTTTTTCATTGATGATGCCTCCATTCAGGAAGTGGTGTTAAAATTGAACTCAAAACTATGCCCCATACACTAGCCTAACAATTACCGAATGTAAAAGGTTTTAGGATTATATTGTCTGTGCGTCGGAGCATTTCACATATGAAATAAGTCCTGGTAACGCTGCACCAAAACTGGATTATTTACCAGGAACCCTTTTATTAATCAACTATAACGCAAATTTATTTTTTTAGCTACTTATTCTCATAAAACCGCCGGGCTCATAAAAAAATATCCGTAAAAAAGCGCCGCAAACAGCGCAAAAAAAGCGCGTTTGGGGGTCAGGTCGCGGTCCTGGCGTATTCGTCGGCCGAAATCAGCCCGGCCGGATCGCCTTCCACCTTGATTTTCAGCATCCACCCGTCGCCGTACGGGCTGATATTGACCAGTTCGCAAGCGTCATCCAAAGCGCCGTTCACTTCCAGCACCACGCCGGAAACCGGGGCGAACAGGTTGCTGGTGGCTTTTATGGATTCAATGGAACCCATGCGCTCGCCTTCCTTAAGCCTGGTCCCGACCGACGGCAGTTCCACGAAAGTGACGTCGCCCAATTTTTCCTGGGCGAAATCGGTGATGCCGGTAACGGCAATGGCGCCCTCCAGGCGCACCCAGGCGTGGGCTGCGGTATACTTGAGATCCGCTGGCGTGTTCATGTTATTCTCCTTTGGTAAATTTCAAAAAATCGCTATCCGGCCAGGAAGGCTTGATCCACCAGCGCCCTGGCCTCGTTTTTCAACTGCTCCAGGTGTCTCTGGCTCAGGAAGCTTTCGGCGTAAATTTTATAAACATCTTCAGTGCCGGAAGGGCGGGCGGCGAACCAGCCGTTGGCGGTGCTCACTTTCAGGCCGCCAATGGGCGCGTTGTTGCCTGGAGCCCTGGTAAACACCCCGGTAATCGGGTCGCCGGCCAGTTGTTCGGCCTTGAGGTCGGCTGGGGACAAGTTTTTCAGGATATCCTTCTGCTTCTGGCTGGCCGGGGCGTCCTGCCGCTCGTAGCAGCTTACGCCGAACCGATCGGTGAGCTCCCGGTACAGCAGGTCCGGAGTTTTGCCGGTCACGGCGGTCATTTCGGCGGCCAGAAGATCCATGATGATGCCGTCCTTGTCCGTGCTCCAGACTCCTCCGTCAAAGCGCAAAAAGGAAGCGCCGGCGCTTTCCTCGCAAGCGAAGGCGCATTCTCCGCCAAGCAAAGGTTCAACAAACCACTTGAACCCTACGGGAACTTCGTAAAGAGGCGTGCCAAGGCTGGCCGCCACCCGGTCCAGCATGCCGCTGGTGACCAGAGTTTTGCCCAATCCTCGTCCCGTTTTCCGGCCTTCGTTCCAGCCCGGGCGGTGGCGGTACAGATAGGCGGCGGCCGCCGCCAGGTAGTGGTTGGGGTTCATGAGCCCGCCGGGGGTTACAATGCCGTGCCGGTCCGAGTCCGGGTCGTTGCCGAAGGCCAGGTCGAAGCGGGCGCTGTGTTCAATCAGCCCGGCCATGGCCCAGGGCGAGGAACAATCCATGCGGATTTTTCCGTCCCTGTCCACACTCATGAACGAAAATTGCGGGTCGCTGACCGCGTTCATAATATCAAGGCCAAACCCGTATTTTTCCGCTATCGGAGCCCAAAAAGGCCCGCTGGAGCCGCCCAGGGCGTCCGCCCCGAGCCTGAGCCCGGCGGCGGCGACCACCCGCATGTCCACCACCTGGGCCAAGGCCGACACGTAAGGCGTTATATAGTCGTATTCCTTGATAAAATCGCAAGCCAGAGCTTTTTGATACTCCAGCCGCCTGACACTCCGCAATCCTTCGCGAATAAGAGCGTTGGCGCGCTTTTCGATCCAGCCGGTGGCGTCGGTGTCGGCCGGGCCGCCGTGCGGCGGGTTATATTTGAAGCCGCCGTCCTCCGGCGGGTTGTGCGACGGGGTGATGACCACGCCGTCGGCTCGGCCGGCCTCGCCGGAAGAACGTCCCCGGTTGTACTCCAGAATACTGAAAGAGATTACCGGAGTGGGCGTTACTTTTCCGCCGGCATGCACCAGAGTATGCACGCCGTTGGCCGCCAGCACTTCGATGGCGGTGCGCTGGGCCGGGGCGGAAAGGGCGTGGGTATCCAGGCCCACAAACAGGGGGCCTTCAATGTTCCGCGTTTTGCGGTATTCACATACGGCCTGGGTGATGGCCAGGATATGCGTTTCGGTGAAGGATGAGTCCAGGGAAGTGCCCCGGTGTCCGGAAGTGCCGAAGGCTACCCGCTGGCCCGGCTGGTCCGGGTTCGGCTGGTTTGCGTAGTAAGCTTCAAGCAGAGCTTCAATGTTAACCAACAGTTCCTTGGGAGCTCTTTTCCCGGCGTGGGTAGAGGCAGGCATAAAACACCTCCGTACATTACGGTAAATCAGACGTTAAACAAAAAATGCGCCACGTCTCCATCTTTGAATACATATTCCTTGCCCTCGGTGCGCATGACTCCGGCGGAGCGGGCCGCAGCCTCGGAACCTAACCGGGCATAGTCGTCATAGGCAATGATTTCCGCCCGGATGAAGCCTTTTTCAAAATCGGTGTGAATCACCCCGGCGGCTTGCGGGGCTTTCCAGCCGCTTGCAATGGTCCAGGCCCGCACTTCCTTTTCGCCGGCGGTAAAGTAGCTGATCAGGCCGAGCGTGGCGTAGCCGGTGCGGACGATCTGGTCCAGGCCGGGCTCGGCGATATTGTAGGAATCGAGAATTTCCCGCTGTTCTTCCGGGCTCAGCCCTTGCAGCTCTTCCTCGATTTTGGCGCAGATAATCACGGTTTTCGCTCCGCGTGCCGCCGCCAGTTCCTGCAATTTTTGCACAGCCGGGTTGCTGCCGGAACCGGCCAGGGTTTCTTCGTCCACATTGGCGCAAAAAATAACCGGCTTGGCCGAAAGCAAGCTGAGTTCGGCCAGGGTTTTCTTCAAGAGGTCCGACTCGGCCCCCTGGCCGCCCTCGAAGGAGGAAGCGGGCTTGCCTTCGTTCAGGTGGACGGCCAGTTTTTCCAATTCGTCGGCCAGGGAGCGCATGGTCTTGTCGGCCTTGGCCATTTTCAGCGTCTTGTCCAGGCGCTTTTCCAGGCTTTGCAAGTCCGCCAGAATAAGCTCGGTTTCAATGGTTTCCACATCGCGCAACGGGTTAACGCCGCCGTCCACATGCATGATATTTTCGTCTTCAAAGCAGCGGACGACGTGTAAAATAGCGGCGCATTCGCGAATATTGCCCAAAAACTGGTTGCCCAGCCCTTCGCCCTTGCTGGCGCCGCGCACCAGCCCGGCAATGTCGATAAAATCCACGCTGGCCGGAGTCAGCTTTTGCGGTTTTACCAGGGCCTGGAGCGTGCCCAGGCGCACGTCCGGCACCACCACGGTGGCTTTGTTTGGTTCGATTGTGCAGAACGGGTAGTTTGCCGCCTCCGCATTCTGGGCTTTGGTCAGGGCGTTAAAAAGAGTGGATTTGCCCACGTTGGGCAGTCCCACAATGCCTATGCTCAAACTCATGAAAACTCCTTGCTGGTAACTGTACCCGATATTCTTCGCACTAGTAAACCGTATTGAACCGGTTAAAAATTGAAAATTCAAACCGGTTGTCAATTCTCCGGTTGCCTTCTACCCGAGCTTCGCGTCCAGCACAAGAGGAACACGGGAGAAGCGCGGGGAATACACGGAGCGGTTGTAATTTGCCGGTGCAACGGTTATCTTTCGCCCATGAACTACCTGGCGCTATGCTGCATCGTTAAAGACGAAGGCCCTTTTCTTTCCGAATGGTTCATCTGGCATGCCCTGGCCGGGGTAGAGCACTTTTACGTTTATGACAACAAAAGCGCCGTCCCGGTAAAAAACAACCCGGTCGTATCCGCTCTTCTGAAGGCCGGGCGCGCCACTCTGCACGAAATAGAGGGCGAACACCGTCAGTACGCCGCCTATGATCACTGTTTCAAAACCTACGGGGCGGAAAATTTCTGGATTGGCGCCCTCGACCTGGACGAATTCGTCTACCTGGCCCGCCCGGACGGCCGGGAAAAAGACTGGCTGGATTTTCGCCCTTTCCTGGCGGAATTTGAAGACCAGGCCGGCTTGGGCCTGAGCTGGAGCACCATGGGCTCGGCCGGACACCTGAAACGCCCGCCGGGGCTCGTTACCGCCGTTTACCGGGAAAAACTCCTGGGAGAGGGCAACAGCAACCATCACATTAAAACTTTTCTCCGGGCTTCATGCTTTGCCGGCATTTGCGGCAACCCGCACAATTTTGCCGTAAAGCCGGGGGCTGGCGTGGTAAACGAAAAACATCACCCCATTCCGCCCGGACGTCCGTTTTTCCCGCCTTTTAACGAGCGGGCCTGGATTTATCATTATTTTTTTAAGTCGCAGCAGGATTTTGAAATAAAAACAGCCAGGGGCAGGGCGGACGTGCCCATGAGCGATGCGGCGGCGGCCCGGCGTTATGCCACCTTCGGGCAACAGGCGGACACGCCCGTCTGCCCGGACAGCCGCACGGCCGCCCTGGCGCCACTGGTGGAAGCCTGGCTCAGGCAAGGCGGACTGCCGCCGCTTTTGCCCGAGCCGGACCCGGCGCAAGGCCTGGAGGGCTTCCTGGAATTGAGCAACGCCGTAACAACCTTGAGCCTGGCCGACCGGAACCGTAAACCCGCCTCGCCGGGCCAACCGGCCTGGGCGGAGCATTTCCAGGCCGGCGAGCTTTCCGTGCCGGAACGCTTTAACCGGGCCGAGGCCGTCCTTT
>JAISDX010000111.1 GCA_031264465.1 Deltaproteobacteria bacterium
GAACATAAGGTGCCTTTCTTCGGAATCTGCCTGGGCATGCAGTGCGCGGTGATCGAACTGGCCCGCAACGTGGCCGACATTGCCAAGGCCACTTCCGAGGAATTCGCCCCCCAGGCTGAAGACAAGATCATCTACATGATGAAGGAATGGTACGACCACCGGGCCGGCTGCCAGATGTACCGCGACGCGGACAGCGACAAGGGCGGCACCATGCGTCTGGGCGCCTACCCCTGCGAACTCGTGCCGGGGAGCCTGGCTGAGCAGGCCTATGGCGCGGAATGCGTTGAAGAACGCCACCGCCACCGCTACGAGTTCAACATGAAATATTGTGACGCCCTGGAGCAGTCCGGGCTGCGCATCAGCGGCATTTCGCCGGATCACGAACTGGTGGAGATCGTGGAGCTTGAGGGGCACCCCTGGTTCCTGGGCTGCCAGTTCCATCCGGAGCTCAAATCCAGGCCCATGCGCCCGCACCCGCTGTTCCGCTCCTTTATCAAAGCCGCTCTGGACAACAGCAAAGGCTAGGCCGCATGCAGTCTGAAGCTCTTTATTCGTCGCTCTGCGCGGGGCCGTTCATCATCGCTGGTCCCTGCGTGCTGGAAAGTTACGAGTTGGCCGAAGATACGGCTTTCGCCGTAGCCGAAGCCGCGCGCGCAGCCGGACTGTTCGCGGTTTTCAAAAGCTCGTTTGACAAGGCCAACCGCAGTTCCCTGGGAGGTTTTCGCGGGCCGGGCCTGGCCAAGGGGCTGGAGTGGCTCTCACGCATTGGCGCCAAAACCGGCCTGCCGGTAATTACCGACATACACGAAACTCACGAGGTCGCTCCCGTGGCCGAAGCCGTGGACATTTTGCAAATTCCGGCTTTTTTATCGCGTCAGACCGCCTTGCTTCAGGCCGCAGCCCGGAGCGGCCGGGTGGTGAACGTGAAAAAAGGGCAGTTTTTGGCCCCCTGGGACATGAAACCCTTGCTGGAAAAACTTTTGACCACCGGCAATAAAAAAATCATGCTCACCGAGCGCGGTTCGAGCTTCGGTTATAACAACCTGGTGGTGGACATGCGCTCCTTCCCGGTAATGCGCGAACTGGGCGTGCCGGTAATAATGGACGCCACCCATGCCGTGCAGCTGCCGGGCGGGCAGGGCGCTTCTTCCGGCGGCGACCGCCGCTACGTGCCCACCCTGGCCAAGGCCGCCGTGGCCGTCGGAGCGGACGGCATTTTTCTGGAATGCCACCCGAACCCGGACGAGGCCCTGTGCGACGGACCCAACAGCCTGGAACTCGCTAACCTGCCGGCCTTGTTGCAAGACCTGGCCGCTCTGTGGAAATTGTGCAGGAAGGACGCTTTGTCGTGAACATGCATAGCGCGCGGGAATTGGCCAAGTTGGAGCTGGACGCCGGCTTTCCCTTCGAGCGGGCGGCCGATGTAAAGCTGCTGGCTCTGGACGTGGACGGCGTATTGACCGACGGCGGCCTTTATTATGATGCCGAAGGCCTCTGCCTCAAGCGGTTTGACGTTGCCGACGGCGTCGGGGTCAAACTTCTGCAGACCGCGGATATCGTGGTGGCCCTGATTACCGGCATGGACGCCGCGGCCGTGGTCCGGCGCGCCGCTGCCCTGGAAATTACCGAATGTTACCACGGTTCCCTTGACAAAGTGGCTTCCATGACAGAATTGATGCACAAATACGGGCTGGGCTGGGAGCAGGTGGCCTATGCCGGGGACGACTGGATGGACCTTCCCCTGCTGCGCCGGGCCGGCTTGGCTCTCACGGTGGCTAACGCCCAGCCGGAAGTGCGGGCCTTGGCGCATTATGTGAGTCCCAAAGAAGGCGGGCGCGGCGCGGTACGCCAGTTGGCGCGGCATATTCTGGCCGCGCGGGGCCGGCTGGAACAGCTGCTCACCCCTTGGGCCGTGGAAAAGTGACATTGCGCCGTACTCGGCTGTAGAACCGTACAGGCGAATTTAATTTTGGCCGGGAAAGAATGAAGAAAAAACTGTTGATATTGATCGTCATATTGTTTTTGGGCGGCGGCGGAGCATTTCTGGTGTACAATCAATCCCGGGAGGTCGAGGCCGGCCGGGCCGCCCGGAGCGACAGCGCGGCCGCAGCGGAGCAGGGGGGAGCGGAAAACGGCGCTTCGTTCGCCGGTAACTCCTCGGGTGCGTCTGCCGGCGCCATATCCAAAATGTACATTGATGGACTGGATATTTCTCAGGGCGAGGGCGGCTTTTTGCTCTGGACACTGGTGGCTGAACGCGCCGCCACTCTGGGAGAAGGACAATTCCAGGCCGAACGCCCTTTCCTTACCTATTTTATGTTCAACCGTGAAGAGGCCGCCCGCCCGGCCGAGGCTTCGGACTACAGGGCGGATCCGCTGGGAGCCTCGGTACCGGAAGGAGCCTCGGTGCTGACCGTGAAATCGCTTGCCGGCGGCATTGACCGGCAGGTCGACACCATGAGCTTCGAACGGCAAGTTGTAATGGTCAGCGAGGATAAAACCCTGTTAAGCGAGCTGCTTGAATATTCGGGAAAGAGCAAGACCCTGACCAGTCCCGGCCCGGCCGATTTTTTCAGCGGCACCATGCGGGGCAAAGCCGACAAAGCATACCTTGATCTTACCGACAGCATCCTCTACGCCTCGGGCGGGGTGGATGTGGAATGGATGATGGCTCCAAAACAAATTGCGCCGCTTTCAGGCGCGCGAGGTAATTAGCCTGCATGTTTTTACGCTCTAAATTTGCCTTGGCGTTGCCGGTTTTAGCCGGCTTCGCCTTTTTGACGTTCCTTGCCGTTTCGCCCGCCTTGGCGGCCACCTCTTCCGGCGGGAGCGCCCCGCGCTCCCCGGGCGGCGGCAAGGGGGGCGTTACCAGGATTACCGCCGATTCCATGGTCTACGATTCCGACAACCGCCTGGTTACCTTCAGCAAAAAGGTGCGGGTGGTGCAACCGGATTTCACCATGATCTCCGACAGCCTGGAGATGCATCTGTCCAGCGGCGGCGCCGGAGCTTCCGCCCAGGCTCTGGGCACGAACATGGAAGGCGGACAGGTTGAAAAAATCATCGCCCGCAACAACGTGAACATCCGGTTGCCCGACGGGCGTACCGCCACTTGCAACAAGGCCACCTACACCGTGCATGACGAAGTGGTCGTCATGGAAGGAAACCCGGTTTTGCGCGAGGACAGCAATATCCTCAGCGCCGATATCATCCGCTTTTATATGAAGGAAAGCCGGAGCACGGCTCACGGCAACGTGAAAGTCGATTTTGTCACCAAAAATGGCGGGTCTAATGGAGCTGGCGGAATTGTCGGTACAGGCGAGTCAAATGGAACGGGCGGCACGGGCGGAACGCCCAGGTAACCACAGTTAACTCACGGATGCTTATGAATATCGTCAGAACGGAAGGCCTTTGCAAGCTCTATGGCGACCGCCGGGTTGCCAACAATGTCTCGCTTGAGGTTAAAACCGGCGAGGTGGTCGGCTTGCTCGGTCCCAACGGAGCCGGAAAAACCACCACCTTTTATATGATCACCGGCATTCGCAAGCCTAGCGCCGGCCACGTGTTCCTTAACGATATGGACATTGCCGGCTGGCCGTTGCACGACCGGGCCAGGGTGGGCCTTTCCTATCTGCCGCAGGAAAGTTCGATTTTCCGCACCCTGTCCGTTTTTGACAATTTGATGATTATTCTGGAATACACGGGTCTGAACAAAGCCCAGCGCAAAGAACGGGCCATGGATCTTTTGCGCGAGTTCCATATCGACCATCTCTACAAGTCGCAGGCTTCCTTTCTCTCCGGCGGTGAACGGCGCCGGCTGGAAATGGCCCGCGCTCTGATTCGTGAGCCCAAATTCGTGCTTTTGGACGAACCGTTCGCCGGTATCGACCCCATTGCCGTTGACGATATCCAGGCCCTGATTCGCGGGCTCTGCCAAAAAAACATCGGCGTGCTCATTTCCGACCACAACGTACGCGAAACTCTGAGCATTTGCGATCGGGCCTACCTGATGCACCAGGGTGACGTGATCATCGAGGGCTCGCCCGAACAGATTGTGGCCGACGCCAACGCCCGTACCGTTTACCTGGGTGACGGCTTTTCCCTGTAACCCATTTCATTTTGCCACCTTCCCCGGCTTTGCGCGGCGCCCGGCAGTCAGCCGGGTTTTGGCCGTGTTCCGCCTCAAGGTTTTTTGTGGATTTTCCAGCAAAAAACAATAATGCCCTGACGCTCCAGGGCACGTACTTGCTATATTTTTTGAACTATGGCATGATTTTAGCAATGAGGATTGTAAATTTATTTTCAGATTCGCGTTTTGAATTCATCAGGTGAACATGGGACTGGAACTTCGGCAACAACTCAAGCTCAGCCAGCAATTGGTAATGACCCCGCAACTGCAGCAGGCCATCAAACTGCTACAGCTTTCGCGGATCGAGCTTGTGGACATGATTCAGCAGGAGCTCCTGGAAAACCCTTTCCTGGAAGAATCGGTCGAGGAGCACCAGGATACTTACGAGGAGCGGCCCGAATCCAGCGAGATGGACGAGGCCTACAGCCGCGAAGTGGCGAGCAACGCCGACTGGGAAGATTACCTGGGAGATTTTGCCAGCACCACCCGGCAGTCTTCTTCCCGCGAGTACGAGCTGGCCGAAGACAACAATGCTTTTGAAAATGTCTATTCCTCACGCCCCACTCTGGAAGGGCACCTGCTCTGGCAACTGCGCCTCTCCCCCCTGACCGGAGAACAGCAGGCCATTGGCGAGGCCATTATCGGCAACCTCAGCTCCAGCGGCTATTTGCAGGCCAGCTTTGAGGAAATTGCCGCCCTGGCCGGGTGCGAGCCCGGCGCTGTTGAGGGCGTGCTCCGCACCATCCAGCGGTTTGACCCGGTGGGCGTGGCCGCCCGCACTCCCCGGGAGTGTCTCCTGGTGCAAATCGAAGTTCTCAAATATGACCGCGATCCGATTTTGTTTTCACTGATTCGCGATCACCTTGAAGACCTGGAGTCGCGCCGTTACAAGCCGATCTTGCGCAAGTTCCGCATCACCGCCGAAGACCTCAAGGAATACCTTGATATCATCCAGTCGCTCGACCCCATGCCGGGAGCCAGTTTCGGCGATGTGGAACCGAACTACGTCGCGCCTGACGTTTATGTCTACAGGTACGAAAATGATTTCATCATTGCCCTGAACGAGGACGGGTTGCCGCAGCTGCAGCTTTCCTCGCTCTATTCCGACAGCATCGCCTCGGTCACGGGCGGCAAGGACAAAGAGTATTTTCAGGAGCGGATGCGTTCCGCATCCTGGCTGATCAAAAGCCTGCACCAGCGGCAGCGCACGCTTTACAAAGTCATGGAGAGCATCGTCAAGTTCCAGCGCGGCTTTTTTGAAGAAGGCGCTTCCCGGCTGCGCCCGTTGATCCTTAAGGAAATAGCCGAGGACGTGGGCATGCACGAATCCACCATCAGCCGCGTCACCTCCAACAAATATGTGGCTTCGCCCCATGGCGTGTTTGAGCTGAAATATTTTTTCAACAGCTCGCTGGCCCTGACCGACGGTAACGAGGTCGGCTCCGAAAGCGTCAAAGTGCTGATCAAAAAGTATATCGCCGAGGAAGATCCCAAAGTTCCGCTTAGCGATGAAAAAATAGTCGAAATGTTACAGGAATCGCTTAAGCTGAACATAGCCCGCCGGACCGTGGCCAAATACCGCACGGCCCTGGGCATAACTTCTTCTTCCAAACGCAAGGAAGTATTGTAGCAATGCGCTCTTGCCTCACACATTTCAACCAGGGAGTATTGCAGTAGTGCGCTCTTACCTCACACATTTCAACCAGGGAGGCTTTTATGAATTTTGCCTACACCTTTAAGAACTTCGAGCCCTCGGAACACCTGAAGAAGTACGCGGCGCGCCGTATTGAAAAACTTGCCCGGTTTATCCCCAAGTCTGACAACGTTGAAGTTAACGTTAATATGTCGGTGGATAAATTCCGCCACAAGATTGAAGTACAGTTCAGCGGCGACAACATAAATATTTCCGCCATGGAAAGTTCTCAGGACATGTACGCCAGCGTGGACATGGTGCTGGACAAGCTTGAGGCCCAACTCAAGAAACACGCCGAAAAAGTTAAAGACAAACGCCGCGGCGCCGGCGGCACGGGCCGCCCCCTGGTGAGCACGGAAGTGGAGATTTTTCGTTACGAAACTATAGGCGGGAAGGGCAACCGCGAAATAGTGGGCGTGGATCATTTTGAACCCAAGCCGCTGTTTGTCGACGAAGCGGCCATGCAGCTTACGCAAAGGGATGACGAATTCCTGGTATTCCTGAACGCGGAAACCGAATCCGTCAACGTGTTGTACAAGCGTTCCAACGGAAGCCTGGGCCTGATTGTGCCGGGGTTTTAGAGCATTGAACTATGCC
>JAISDX010000130.1 GCA_031264465.1 Deltaproteobacteria bacterium
CCCTTAGCCGGACAGCAATGATAATACATGAATTGTTCAGTGTTTCTCTAAACGGGGCAATATTTATCTGCGGAAATTGTCGATTCAGGGAAGCCGAACGGTACTGCAATGGGCCAGAATAAAAGAAAATCCAGAAATGGGCTGACGAAAAAAATGGCTGCTTTCCCTGGCTGATCGGCGCGGACCTTTTGTTGCCTCTGTGGCTCAAGCCAATAAGACGGCACGCATAATATGGGTGGTTTTGGCTCACGGTGTGGAATACATGCCGGAACTGGACAATGTATGCCACCAGTAAAAGAAAATTGAAGATATCTCGCCGGTGAATGCTTCAAGGCTTGATGAGCAAGCGGTCGAACCCCTCCTGGAATTCTGTAGTAGTTCAAGGCAGAAAACGCCGTAAGTCTAATTACAAATCGGTTAAACCACCGCCTCTGGCGGTGTGACCGTAAAAGGTTCGACCGATCCGGGGTTGAAATAGGGCATGAAAAAGGCTCAATCCGTCGGAGCACCGGGTGTTCCGATGAGGAGAGAGCCTATGCGCGAATGGAAAAAACAAAGCCACGTCACTTGGTATTGTCTTTACCATATCGTCTTCATCCCCAAGTACAGGAAGAAAGCGATATTTGGAAGGCTTCGTAAAGAGATAGGCGGAATTTTCCATGAACTATGCACTCAATTTGGTATCGGTTTGGTTGAAGGGCATGCACAGTCCGACCATATTCACATGTGCTTGAGCATCCCTCCGCGCTATGCAGTGGCGCAAGCGACAGGGCGGTTGAAAGGAAAATCTGCCATCCTTATCCACCACCGCTACCTTGGCAAAGGCAAAAACTTGACCGGGTATCACTTCTGGGCACGTGGGTACTGTGTCAGTACCGTAGGTCTGGACGAGGCAACTGTGCGCCAATATATCAGAGAGCAAGAGGCACATGAGCAGCAATTGGATCAGTACGTGTTACCAGTGAAATAACTGTAACCAGGGGTACCCGGTGCTAAAGCCCCCTTCAAGGGGGCATATTCAAACCACCGCCTCGGGCGGTGGTAGCTGATTAAGAACCAGGAGTGCTAATTTTATCATGGCATGGGATTGCCCAAGATGCCGAATACATGACCGCATTCGCACCTGCTTGCACAGAAAAATCTTGACTCAACGGGTGGGTCTATACATGAACTACTACAGCTGATGCTGTATATATGCGAGCATCCGAACTAATTCCTCTTTCCATTTTTCCCTTGGCCACATGGCGGGGCCATATATGCTCTAAATGATACAGATTGTTGGACGCCGGCCGCGTCGCACCTCTTGCGGCACTTGGCCGGTATAAAATGTCTTTTAATCATCCAGGCGGAAATCCACCTTGATCTTGTAAAGGCGCTCCGCCGGCAGGCTGAGCACGGTCAGGCCGGTTTTTTCCTCAAGCTCGCGCAACGTGCCCGCAACGGCCTGTTTTGAAGTGGCAATAAGAGTGAACCAGACGTTATAGGCATGGTCGCGCAGGTAGTTGTGTGTGACGCCTGGAATGGCGTTGACCGCGCCGATAAAGCTCTCCAGTTTTTCCGGCGGCACTTTGGCCGCGCACAGGGTGCTGCTGTAGCCGAGGCTGGACGATTGAAAATTAGCGCCGATGCGTCGGATCAGCCCCTTGTTACGCAAAGCGCGAGCTAGTGCGAAAGCCGCGTCTTCGTCAATACCAAGCTCGCGCCCCAGCACGGCGTAAGGGCGGCTCTCCAAAGGAAAGTCTGACTGAATCAGGTTCAGCAGGCCGCGCTCAAACCGGTTCAGCTTCTTTTTTCCGTCAGGCATGCCGTACCTGCGGGATGTAAGTGCACAAAGGCTCCGGCCCCATGTAGTCGCCGCCCAGGCTTTGGGCTCGGGCCCGACAGCCGCCGCACACCCGGTGGTATTCGCACTCGCCGCATTTGCCCTTATATGCGGCCTGATCGCGCAGCTTGCGGAAAACCGCCGCGTCACGCCAGATTTCCGGAAAGGGAAGATGCCGCGCGTTCCCGCAGTCCAGCTCCAGATAGCCGCAGGGCTGCACCTGCCCGGTATGGCTGACAAAGCAAAAGCCGATGCCGCCCAGACACCCCCGCGTCATAGCGTCCATGCCGAAGGCCCGAAACAGGTTCTCCTGCCCCGCCAAGCCTTCCTCACCGGCCCTCTGGCGCAGGATGCGGTAGTAGTGCGGAGCGCAGGTAGCCTTAAGGTGCATGTCTGTGCCCTTGCGGAAATCGTAGAGCCAGTTCAGCGCCTCTTCATATTGCCGGGCCGTGATCACCTGGTCGCGCAGGCTTGTGGCCCGGCCTATGGGCACCAGCAGGAAAATATGCCAGGCCTCGGCCTCCAGGTCGCGGGCCAGTTGAAAAATATCTTTGAAATTGTGCAGATTGGCCGCCGTAACCGTGGTGTTGATCTGAAAGCCCACCCCGGCCCGCCGCAAAAACTCGATGCCTCGCAGGGAGGCGGCAAAAGCGCCCGGCACGCCCCGGAAGGCATCGTGGCTCGTGGCATCCGGCCCGTCCAGCGAAATGGAGCAGCGCCCGATGCCGGCCTCGGACATGCGGCGGGCGTTCCGCTCGGTAATCAGGGTGCCGTTTGGGGCCATGACGCAACGCAGGCCGCGCTTGCGGGCGTGGGCGGCCAGTTCGAACACGTCCGGTCGGAGCAGCGGTTCGCCGCCGGTCAGGATGATGATAGGCGAACCCGCCTCTGCGAAAGAATCAATCAGCCGCCTGGCCTCGGCGTTATCCAACTCGCCCGGGTAGGGCTCCGGGTGGGCCTCGGCCCGGCAGTGCCGGCAGGCCAAGTTGCAGGAGCGGGTTACTTCCCAGGCCACCAGCCGCAGGGGCGGGGTTGCGGGCCTAGCCGGGTTCACCGCGCTAGGCCTTTTTCCAGCAGCATTTCGCTGAAATAGGTGATCAGCATGTCGGCCCCGGCTCGCTTGATGCCGATGAGCGACTCCATGACCACCCGGTCTTCGTCCACCCAGCCCAGTTGCGCGGCGGCGCGAATCAGGCTGTACTCGCCGCTCACCTGGTAGGCGGCCAGGGGGAGGTTCACTGCGTCGCGGGTCTGGCGTAAAATATCCAGGTATGGCCCGGCCGGTTTGACGATGAGCATGTCCGCCCCTTCCAGGGCGTCCGCCGCCACTTCGCGCATGGCTTCGCGGGCGTTGGCCGGGTCCATCTGGTAGGACTTGCGGTCGCCGCTTTTGGGGGCGGATTCGGCGGCTTCGCGGAACGGCCCGTAATAGGCCGAAGCGTATTTGGCCGCGTAGGACATGATCGGAATATGGTTGAAGCCGTTCACGTCCAGAGCCTGGCGGATGGCCGCCACCCGGCCGTCCATCATGTCGGAGGGGGCGATGACGTCCGCGCCGGCCCTTGCCTGGGCCAGCGCGGCTTTGGCCAGGAGCTCCAGGCTGGGGTCGTTGTCCACCACCCCATTTTCCAAAAGCACGCCGCAATGCCCGTGCGAGGTGTATTCGCACAGGCAGGTGTCGGCGATGACCACCAGCTCCGCGCCGTGGCGCCGCTTCAGGCGGCGGATGGCCCGCTGTACGATGCCGTTCTCGTCATAAGCCTGGCCTCCCAGCGGGTCTTTGTGGGCCGGAATGCCGAAAAGCAGGCAGGCGCGCAGGCCCAGGTCCGTGGCCCGGGCCACCTGCTTGTCCAACTCGTCCAGGGAAAGCTGGTTCTGGCCGGGCATGGAGTTTATGGGCTTGCGCACGCTCCCTTTCGCCTCCACCACGAAGTAGGGCATAATCAGGTCCGGCGCGGCCAGGCGGGTTTCGCCCACCAAGGCGCGCAAGGCCGGGGTGCTTCTGAGGCGCCTGCCGCGAAAGAAATCGTTCATGCTGGTCTCTCCGTTAGCTTGATGTGGGGGGCGAACCGTGGCCTGTAGTTCAGGAGGCCGTCGCTCCATGGAATTCATTGTTAGGGCTAATTTCTTCGTCCGTCAAATAGCAGGCCGGGTCTTCGGCCCAGACGTCGCCGTATACCGCTTCGGCCCTGGCCCGGAAGTTGCCGGCGCAAATGCTTAAAAAGCGGCAGACGGCGCAACGCCCCTTCACATGCTTGCCCTTTTCCTTGAGCTGGGGCAAAAGTTCCAGAGTCCGGTCGGTCCAGATTTCGGAAAAGGGGCGCGCCAGCACGTTCCCGAAGGTGTGCTCGCGCCAGAACTGGTCGGCGTGCACCCGACCGTCCCAGGAAATGCAACCGATGCCGCGCCCGGAGCTGTTGCCCTCGTTAAACCGCAAGAGCTCGTAAACCTCGGCCGCCCGTTTGGGGGCTTCCTTTTGCAGGCGCAGCCAGAGGTAAGGGCCGTCGGCGTGGTTGTCCACGGTGAGCACTTCCTTGGTCAGACCCTTATCGAACAGGGCCCGGGTTTTATCCAGAATGAGATCCACCACGGCCCGGGTTTCGGCGTGGTCCAGGTCTTCCCGGGCCAGTTCGGAGCCGCGCCCGGAATAGACCAGATGGTAAAAGCAGATACGCGGAATAGTCATGTCTTCCACGAGCTTGAAGAGCGTTGGCACTTCCTGCGCGTTGCGCCGGTTGATGGTGAAACGCAGGCCCACTTTCAGGCCTTCGGCCTGACAGTTCTCGATGCCCTGCAGGGCTTTTTTGAAAGAGCCGGGCACGGCCCGGAAGCGATCATGAACTTCCTCGCCGCCATCCAGCGAAATGCCCACGTAAGAGAGTCCCACCCGCTTGAGTTCGGCGGCCTTGGCCCGGCTGATCAGGGTGCCGTTGGTGGAAATGACGGCCCGCATGCCCCGGCTTGTCGCGTAGCTGGCCAGTTCGGTCAAATCTTCCCGCACCAGGGGCTCGCCGCCGGAAAAGAGCAGCACCGGGCTGCCGAAAGCGGCCAAGTCGTCGATAATAGCCTTGCCCTGGGCGGTGGAAATTTCGTCCTTGCCGCGAACATCAACCGCCTGCGCGTAACAGTGCACGCATTTGAGGTTGCAGCGGCGGGTCATGTTCCAGACCACCACCGGCTTTTTGTCCTTGGAAAATTGCAGCAGGTGTGAGGGGAGCGAGCCGGAATGGCGCTGGTAGCGCAGCGCGTCCGAGGGTTCCACTTGCCCGCAGTACAGTTTTGAAATGCCGATCATGACGGTGCCAATTTATAGCGAGCGGCGGTTCAAGGCAAGCGTGGAATCAGCGCAGTTTGCGCAAAATCTGGCCGATCACATCCTGCCAGACGCGCGGCGCAAAGTAGCGGCAAATCAGGAGGTAAAGCAGGCCGAAGCAGAGCGAGCTTACGGCCAGGCTGACAAAAGACCCGGTCAGGGGGTGGCCGGACAGGGCGTTTTTGATCAGGTTGCAAATCATCCAGGCCAGGCAGGCGCAGGGCAGGCCCATGCCGGTCAGTTGGAGCGCCCGCCCGCCCAGGCCGCGCAACGCCTCGTCCCGGTAGTGCTTTTGCCAGCGCCAGAGCAGGAGCGCGGTGTAAAGTCCCAGGCTGATCACCCCGGCCCCGGCCACGCCGTAAGGTCCGAAGGCCCGGGCCAGACCGAAGTAGGCCGGCAGCGTCAACGCCGTGGCCAGGCTCCCGGTCAGCACCGGGGTAAGCGTATTTTCGTTGGCGTAAAAACCCCGTCCGATAATTTGCTGGACGGCCCAGAAAGCCACGCCGCAGAGCATGATGGCCAAAAGAGCGGCCGAGACCGCCGTATCGGCGCCGGTGAAGCGACCCTGTTCGAAAATGAGGCGCATGATCGGCTCGGCCGCGGCCATCATCCACAGGGCCAGGGGAATAATTACGGCCAGGGTGGTGAGCAGGGCGGCGTTGAGCGTCCGGTCGAAACCGCGCCGGTCGCCGGCCGCGGCCAAGGAAGCCAAAAAGGGGAACGAAGCCACTCCGGCGGCCTGGGCCACCACGCCCACCGGCACCATCATGATGCGCCGGGCGTAGTTGAGCAAACTGATTGCGCCCTCCGGCCCGATGGAGCCGAAAATGCGCAGGAAAGCCTCGTCCAGCACCACGATGGACTGACCCAGCATCAACGGCAGGGCCAGCAGGATAAAGCGCCGCAGCCCCGGGTGTTGCAGCGTCATGAACAGACGCAGCCCGCCCGAGCTTTTGGATCGTACCGCCAGGAAAGGCAGCAGCAGGCTCCCCAGGAAGGCGCCGGCAAGTACGCCCCACAAAAAGCCCTCCATGCCGCTGCCCGGAAAAATATAAAAAAAGGCCACGCCCACCACGATAATGCAGCCGTTGTAGATAAGCGGGGTAAGCGCCGGCACGCTGAACTGCCGCCGCATGTACAAGAGGGCGGTAAAGCAGGCGCCCGGCAGAAAGCAGGCCTGGGCCGGCAAAATAATGCGGATAAAGCCGGCCAGCCGCTCCTGCGCGGCCGCGTCAAAACCCGGCGCGGAAAGAGCCGCCAGCGGCCCGGCAAAAAACCAGGCCAGGAGCGTCAGCGTGGCAATGGCAATGACCACCCACCAGAACGCGGCCGAAAAAAACCGCCAGCCGTGCCGGAAATCTTCCCGGAAATAACGGTTCATCAAGGGGATGAGCGTAATGGAAAAATAGCCGCCGGCCAGCAGGTAGTTGATGAAGTCCGGAATGACGAAGGCCGCGAAGTAAATGTCCGTATCCGGCCCGGCCCCGTAATAGTAGGAGATGACTTTGTCGCGCAAAAGCCCCATGAACCTGGAAAGGAACACGCTGCTCGCCATGATCAGCGCCGCCGGTCCGAGCCGCTGAGCTTTGGTCAGGAATTTTGGCATTTGGGATTGATGCCTCCGGCGGGCAGGGTTCCATCCCGCGCCCGCCAGGGGCGTGAGCCTCCTGAACCACGCGCGGGGCAGGTTAAAATTGCGCGGGCCTAAATACTATTTCCTGCTTCGGAAAAAAGCGCCGATTTCCCCGGCTTCCTTTACCAGGGCCGGGTAGTCGAGGCTGTGATATTTTCCGTTTTCGTACAGGATCTTGCCGTCGATCATGGTGAGGCGCACTTCCTGGCCGCTGGCCGCGTAAACGATGTGCGAGACCGGATCGTGCATGGGCGCCAGGTTGGGGGAATCAAGATCCAGAGCGATCAGGTCGGCCGGGCCTTCGGGGGCGAGCTGCCCCAGGCCGGGCCAGTGCAGGGCTTCGGCTCCGCCCAGGGTGGCCATATCCAGCACGGTCTGGGCCGGCACCAAGGTGGGATTCTGGTGCACGCCCTTGTGGATGAGGGCGCAGAAGCTCATTTCCGAGAACATATTTAGGGCGTTGTTGCTGGCGGCGCCGTCGGTGCCCAGGCTCATGCGCACGCCGGCCTTGAGCATGGCCGACAGCGGGGCAACGCCGGAAGCCAGCTTGAGGTTGCTCTTGGGGTTGTGCGCGGCCACGGTGCCGGTTTCGGCCAGCAGGGCGATTTCGGCCTCGGTCAGGTCAACGCAATGGGCGGCGGTGGTGTTGCGGCCCAAAATGCCGACGCGCCGGCAGAGCTCCACCGGGCGGCAGCCGTGCTGCTCCAGGCAGGTGGCGGTTTCGGTCTTCGTTTCCGCCAGGTGAATGTCCATGGGCAGGTCCAACTCGGCGGCGAGGCCCGCCAGGCTTTCCAGCAGAGCCGGGGTGGTGGTGTACACGGCGTGCGGCGCGATGCAGTAGCGCAGGCGCGGGTTGCCTTTCAGTTCGGCGGCCTGGGCGCGCAAGGTATCAAGGGCGTTGGCCGGGTCGCCGTAGCCCGGCGAGGGGTACCTGGTGACGCTCTCGCTCGCCAGGCCCTTCAGGCCGCAGGCGTCGGCCGTGCGGTAGACGTGCGGCTCGTTCAGGTACATGTCGTTGAAGGCAATGGTGCCGGTGCGCAGCATTTCGGCGCAGGCGAGGGCGGTGCCGGCGCGCAGCATGTCCGGGGTGAGCAGGGCTTCCAGCGGGAAAATATGCCTGGTCAACCACTCCATGAGCGGCAGGTCGTCGGCGATGCCGCGCAGCAGCGTCATGGGCAGGTGAGTGTGGGCGTTGACCAGGCCAGGCATGATGAGAGCCCGGCCCAGGTTCATGGTTTTTTCGGCCTGCCAGTTTTTCTCCAGGTCGGCGCGGGCGCCCAGGCCGATGATAATGCCCTGGTTGACGGCCACGGCGCCGTCGCGGATTATTTCGCGCTTGTAGTTCTGGGTGACGACGCAGTCCGCCGTGAGCAAAATTGCGCATTTATTCATTGGCGTTTCCTTTTCGCCGTTGGAGTTTGGCCCGCAGATAGGCGGCCAGGGCTTCCTGCATGACTGCGTCGCCCATGCGGCCGTCCGTTTTCCGGAATTCGGCCAGGTTGGCCAGGTCGGCCGGCACCTGCTTTTCCATGCGTTCAGATTCCATGAACAGCATGTAAAGCATGCCGAGGGCGGCGGCGTTCTTTTCACCGCCGGAGCACAGGTCTTTTATTTGGGCCGGCTCCACGGTGGCCAGCATCCGGTCTATGAACAGGCCAATCCATTTGCGGTAGAGGCTTTCCGGCAGCCTGGGAGCCAGGCTGGCAATGGAGGCCGTGGCCGCTTCGTCCAGGCCGGGCAGATTCAGGGCCAGAAAGTCGCGCAGGGCTTCGCCGCGCCGGCCCTGGTCGCTGTCCAGGCGCTTCAGAATGATCGGGGTGATGTGGGCGTGTACTTGATCCGGCGTCATAATCGGCTGGCTATTACCGTAATATCCGCCATTGCGCAATGGCGGCAATCATGTTGAACCTGCCCTGACAGTCAACTCCGTTTTGCCGGTTCCGGTTGTCCGATCCGTTGAGCTCCCGGCGCCAGAGCATCCACAGGCAACCAGTCCTTGGACAGAGCGGACACGGCGTCATGCAGCGCCTTGGCTGTGGCCTTTATGGGCTCGGTCAGCTCGAAACCGCACAGGGGGCTGTCGTGCCAGACGAGTTTGGCGCTACGGTTGTTCAGCAGGTCGCCAAGCTGGCCCTGGCCGGGCTCCAGCTTGAACACCTTGCCGGCGGAATTCCCGGGCAGCCCGCCGTCCTCCAGTTCCAGACGGATACCGGTAAGACTTATGTCCAGCAGACGGCAACGCTTGCGGCCCTGGCCCGGGGCGCTGATATGCACGATATAGGGACTGTCTACCTGCAGGCGGTCAGTGTCGCGCCGGTCCGAACCCATGGAGTCCACCAGCTTCTTGAGCTTTTCCGAGAGGGAGGCCAGTTCGGCGACAAAGGCGGTGGATTCGCGCATGGCGTCGCTGGTCTTGCGGGC
This sequence comes from Deltaproteobacteria bacterium, assembly GCA_031264465.1. Classification (GTDB taxonomy): domain Bacteria; phylum Desulfobacterota; class Desulfovibrionia; order Desulfovibrionales; family Desulfovibrionaceae; genus WRHT01. Next base: position 9,190 of record JAISDX010000130.1, read on the forward strand.
CGTGTCGCGCATGGCGCGCATTTCGCCGGCAGCGGCTTCGCCATGGCGCACCTCATCCTCCGTGGCCTCGGCAATGGACAGCACCTCACCCACAGCCTGCCCGGCGATTTCCACGATAGCGGCCAGGCTTTCGCCCGAGCGCTGGGCCAGTTCCGTGGCTTTCCTGGTCAGTTCCACGGTTTCCCCGGTGATGCGCACGTTGTCTTTCACCCCGGCCTGAAGCGCGGAAATGGAAGCATTCACTTGGTTGGTGGCCTGCATGGTCTTTTCGGCCAGCTTGCGCACTTCGTCCGCCACCACGGCAAAACCGCGCCCGGCTTCTCCTGCGCGGGCGGCTTCAATAGCGGCGTTCAAGGCCAGCAGGTTGGTCTG
>JAISDX010000042.1 GCA_031264465.1 Deltaproteobacteria bacterium
GTCTTCTTTCTTTCCATGCCCATCAAGAGCGCGCTGGGGCTGCTGATGATCATGCTCTATATGGGCACGTTGCTGCCCCTGATCAGCCAGGAGCTTTTTTCCCTGGGCGGCCGCTTGGAAGGACTGTGGAACGTGTTGAGATAACACTCGCAACGAGCTGGAATAAAAACTCGGACGGAACGGAAAGATGAGTGAAAAAACCGAACAACCTACCCCCAAACGGCTGCGTGAAGCGCGGGAGAAGGGGCAGGTCTGCAAAAGCCAGGAAGTGGGCGCCACGGCGGTGCTCCTGTCGGTGTTCGGGGTTTTTCTGGGCGCGGGCTCCTTCATCTGGGAGGCGCTGCTGAATATTTTTGAAACCCCGCTGCGGGCCATGCACCTGCCTTATGACGTGGCCCTGCCCAATGTGGCCGGAACTGTCTGCCTCCTGGGCCTGCAAATTGTGCTGGTGGTTCTGGGCACGGCCATCTGCGCCGGCCTGGCCGCCAACCTGATCCAGTACGGGGTGCTCATCAGCATGAAGGCCGCCATGCCCAAGTTGGATAAACTGAACCCGTCCCAATGGTTCAAAAAGACCTTTGCCCTGAAAAACGTGGTGGAACTGGTCAAGATCGTCGCCAAGACGCTGGTCATGGCCATTGTGGTCAGCATCGCCGTCGAGGACAATCTCGGCCTCCTGTTGAGCATACCGTACAGCGGCATCGGCGGTATCGCCCCGGTGGCGGGGAACCTGTTCGCCGCGCTTATCTCCAGGGTGGCGCCGGTGTTCCTGGCCGTGGCCGCTCTGGACTACTTTTTTCAGCGCCGCCAGTATATCAAGGGACTGAAGATGAGCAAGGACGAAGTAAAAAGAGAATACAAGGAAATGGAAGGCGACCCCCAGATCAAGGGCAAACGCAAGCAACTGCACCAGGAGATGGCCATGTCCAATACCCTGGCCAACGTGCGGAAAGCGCAGGTGGTGGTGACCAATCCGACGCATGTGGCCGTGGCCCTGTTTTATGACGACAAAAAAACGCCGCTGCCCATCATCGCCGGTATGGGCGAGGGCCTTCTGGCCCGGCGCATTGTGGAGATAGCCAAGGAAGAAGGCATACCGATCATGCGCAATGTTCCACTGGCCCGCGCCCTGCTGCAGGAGGGGGCGGAAAATGAATATATCCCGTCGGATCTCATCCGTCAGGTAGCCGAAGTGCTGCGCTGGGCGCAGACGTTGAAGGACAGGTAGCAGCTCTGAAATGACGACAGGTAATTCCATATTTTCCTGGTTTGAAAAAAGAATAGATCCCTTCCCGCGGCAAGAGATAGCCGTCCCGCCGCGCGCGCTCCTGAAGTTCATTTGGGGCACCAGCCAAGGGATGCGCAAGTACCTGTTGCTCATGGGCCTTCTGGCCGCGGTGGTCGGCGCTTTCGAGGCCGTTTTGTTCGTGGTGCTCGGCAAGATTGTGGACTGGCTCCCGGATTTGGAACCCGCCCTGCTCTGGAGCCGGGAAGGCGCGGCCCTGCTGGTTTTCGCCGCCGTGATCCTCGGCAGCGTCGCCCTGGTGGCGGTGCAAACCTGGATCCGCTGGCAGACCATTGCCGGCAACTACTCCATGCGCATGCGCTGGCAGTTCCACCGCCTGATGCTCAACCAGAGCATGAGCTTTTTCCAGGACGAGTTCGCCGGGCGCATTGCCGCCAAGGTGATGCAAACCGCCCAGGCCCTGCGCGACATGTACATGATCGTGGTGGATATCCTGGTTTTCGCCGCCATCTATTTTCTTACCATGACGGCCTCGGTGGGCTATTTCGACCGCTGGCTGCTCCTGCCCTTCGGGGTGTGGCTGGTTTTGTACCTCCTGGCCCTGCGCCGGATTGTGCCGCGCCTGGCCAAGGCCTCCACCGAAGTGGCCGACGCCCGCTCCCTGGTGGTGGGCCGCATTACCGACGCCTACACGAACATCGCCACGGTAAAGCTGTTCTCGCACGCCGGACGCGAAGCCTCTTACGCCAAATCGGCCATGGGCGAATTTCTCACCGCCGTCAACGGGCTGTTCCGGCGCGTTTCCTGGTTTGAAATCGCCAACCACAGCCTGTCCATGTTTTTAATCCTGGCTTCCGGCGGCGTCACGCTGCTGCTCTGGTCGCAGGGGCAGGTGGGCGTGGGCGCGCTGGCGGCCGTGGGCGCCATGGCCTTGCGCCTGAACGGCATGTCGCACTGGATCATGTGGGAAAGCACCCAGCTTTTCGAACATATAGGCACCGTGCACGACGGCCTGGGCATGCTCTCGCGCGAGCGCGCCACCGAGGACGCGCCCGGGGCCGGCGAACTGGCGGTCGGCCTGGGCGACGTCAAGTTCGACAACATCACTTTCAGCTACGCCGGCGAACACCCCAAGCCGGTTCTGGAAAACTTTTCCCTGAATATCCGCCCGGGCGAGAAAATCGGCCTGGTGGGCCGCTCCGGCGCGGGAAAATCCACCCTGGTCAGTTTGCTGCTGCGCTTCCACGATATCGACAGCGGGCGCATCCTGATTGACGGACAGGACATAGCCCGCGTCACGCAGGACAGCCTGCGCGCCCATATCGGCATGGTCATGCAGGATACTTCGCTCCTGCACCGCTCGGTGCGCGACAACATCCTCTACGGCCGGCCCGAAGCCGGCGAAGAAGAAATGCGGGCCGCCGCCAGGCGGGCCGAAGCTGACGAATTCATCGCCCGCCTCATGGACGCCAAGGGGCGCGGCGGCTACGACGCCCACGTGGGCGAGCGCGGAGTAAAGCTCTCGGGCGGGCAGCGCCAGCGCATCGCCATTGCCCGGGTTATGCTCAAGGACGCGCCCATCCTGCTGCTGGACGAAGCCACCAGCGCCCTGGACTCGGAAGTGGAAACCGCCATTCAGGAAAACCTGTACCGCCTGATGGAAGGCAAGACCGTGCTGGCCATAGCGCACCGCCTTTCCACGGTGGCGGCCATGGACCGGCTGGTGGTCATCGACCAGGGGCGGATCGTGGAGGAAGGCAGCCACCTGGAACTGCTCAAAACCGGCAGGATTTACGCCAAACTCTGGGCGCACCAGAGCGGCGGCTTTTTGTGCGTGGACCAGGAGATATCAGGATAAAACATATGTCAGCCCCGCGCGCCCGGCGGTGACTTTCATCACCGGCCCCAGCGGACCAGGGCGGCATAGAGCAGGTCGGGCTCGATGGGCTTGGTCAGGTGATCGTTCATGCCGCCCTCCAGGCTGACCTCGCGGTCGCCGGTCATGGCGTGGGCGGTCATGGCGATGACGGGCAAATCGCGGAAGGCCGGATTTTCCCGAATGCGGGCCGTGGCGGTCAGTCCGTCCATCTCGGGCATCTGGATGTCCATGAGCACGGCGTCATATTTGTTCTTTTCCAGAGCTGCCAGGGCTTCCAGGCCGTTATTGACCGCGTCCACCAGAACGCCCCGGCTTTCCAAAAGCTCCACGGCGATCATCTGGTTGATTTCGTTGTCTTCGGCCAAAAGAACCCGCAGGCCCTGCAAGTCGGCGGCGCTTTCCGGCCCCTGCACGGCGGCCGGCCCGTCCGGGTCGGTCGGTTCCGGGGCCGCTCGCTCAACTTGTTCCGGCAAACCGAAAACAGCCAGGAAGGAAAACTTGCTGCCCTGCCCGGGCTGGCTGGCGCACCAGATTTTTCCGCCCATCATCGCCACCAGGCTGCGGCTGATGGCCAGGCCAAGGCCGGTGCCGCCGAACTTGCGGGTGGTGGAAGTGTCGGCCTGGCTGAAGGGCTGGAACAGGCCGGAGACCTGCTCCGGCGTCATGCCGATGCCGGTGTCGCTGATTTCGAACAACAGCGTCACCGGCCCGGAGTCAGCCCGTTCCGCGACGGACACGCGCAGGCTGACGCTCCCTTCCCTGGTGAATTTCACGGCGTTGCCGGCAATGTTCAGGAGCACCTGCTCCAGACGCAACGGGTCGCCGACCAGTTGATCGGGCACGTCCGGGCCAATCTCGACACACAGCTTGAGGTTCTTGCCGGCCGCCTGGGTTTTTACGCCGTTGTGGGCGTTGGCCACAAGCTTGCGCAGGGCAAACCCGACAGCTTCCATGTCCATTTTCCCGGCTTCAATCTTGGAAAAATCAAGAATGTCGTTAATGATATGCAGCAACAGGCTGGCCGAGTGCCGGGCCTGCTCCACGTAGCCGCGCTGCTTGTCGGTAAGGCTGGAATCGGCCAGCAGGTGGGTCATGCCCAGGACGGCGTTCATGGGGGTGCGGATTTCATGGCTCATGTTGGCCAGAAAATCGCTCTTGGCCCTGGCGCTCTGCTCGGCCAGATCTCTGGCCAGACGCAGTTCGTCTTCCTTCCGGCGCATGGCTTCGAGCATGGCCTTTTCCCGCCTGAGGTCGCGCGTGTAGACGACCACGATATGCCCGGCGCCGCGCCTGACCCGCACCATGGTAACCTCGGCCGGAATAAGCTCGCCCGCCAGGTTTTGATGCAGCCATTCAAACCTGGCCGAACCCAGGACGAACGCTTCCTTCAGGCTGGCGTAAACCGCCTCGGTCGAAGCACGGCCGTCGGGCTGGCTCGGCGGTGAAAGCTCGAAAAAGCGGCTCAGGTACTCCTGCGCGTCCGCAAGCGAGAACAGGCGCACCGCTCCCTGGTTACAGTCCAGCAGGTGGAAGTTTTCGTCCCAAAAAGCGCAGCACAGGGGCGTGGCGTCCAGCATGATCTTGTTGCGTTCTTCCACTTCCACCAGGCGCTGGCCGACCAGCATGGCCGCGAGATAGGCGCTCACCGTCTGGACGGTTTCCAGGTCGCTCTGGCCCAGGCGGGTAAGGAAGGGCGGGAGTTCGGCCTTGCGGCCGCTCACCAGAATGCCCGCCACCTCGTCGTGCAGCATGACCGGCGAAGAAATGAAAAACGGCAGTTCCAGGGCGGAGCGAAATCCGGCCAGGCGTTCAGGCAGATCAAAGCCGGTGACCAGTACCGGTTTGGCCGGGTCCAGCAGTTCCGGGTCCACCGTGATGCGGCGCTCACGGATCAGTTCTTCCTCGTCCGGGGGGTAGCCCTGCAGCACCACGGCCTTGTATGCGCCGTCGCTTTCCGGGGCCAGCAGGGCCGTGCGCTGCATGTTCAGGGCGGCATTAATGCGGCGGGTGACGGAAACAAAAGTTTTGAAATAGTCGGAATCGCGCCCCATGTTGACGGCCAGTTCGGCCATAAGGCGGAAGCCGCGCCGCTTTTGTTCCAGCTCGTGCCGGATGGCGATGGAGGAAGTATCCAGTTGCAGCATACGGGCGGCCGAATATTCCGCCGTGCGCAGCAGGTAGTCGCGCTCGCGCGTGAGTTCAATTTTTTCTTTGTCTTTTGTCATTGTCATTTCGGCACACTAAAAAGAGAGAAAACGCCGGTCCAGTCCAGGCCGCGCGGCCGCCCGCGCACCGAGGCGATTTCCACCCCGGTGTAAGCGCCCAGGAGCGGCACCCGCCCGCCCACGGTATTCTGCACCACCACGGCGTCTTCAAGATCCAGGCCGGCATGGCCGGCGGCCCGGCCGGCGCAGTCGATATACAGGGCGAAAACCGGCCGCCGCCCGGCGTTTTCCACGGAAGTAAAAAGATGTTCAATGCGCGGCGCCATGTAGCCCAAATCCAGGCTCCGGTACATGATTTGAAATTCAGTTCCCGCCACCATGTCCGGCTCGAACATGACAATGCCGCCACGCTCCCGGTCAATGCCCAGGCACAGGCGGCTGGCATAGTTGTTTTCGTCAAACTCGCCCCATTTGTCGCCCTTGTTCACGCCCAGGATCAGAAAAAACGGATATTCTTCCGGCCTGAGGCCGGCCCCCAAAATACGGTCCAGGAAAGTGAGCGCCGGTTCGCCGTTAATTTCCAGGACAACCTGCTCCTCGGCCCCGGTGACGGTATAGTAGCCGGTAATCGGGCGGCAGCCATGCATGATCACGTTGTCAACGCGCAGATCTCCGCCAAAGCCTAAAGCCAGGGCATGATGCTCCACGGTCGCCTGCCCCGTCCATTGCGGCGTGGGCGTACATTGGTGGTCGCCCTGCAGCCCGGCCCCGAACAGATCCGGCAAAAAGCCGAGCCCTTGCTCCAGGCCTTCCAGAAGGCGCGTGGCCATGACGAGGCGCATGTCCCCCCTGGTAAGATCCACGGCGTCATAAAGCAGCAACAATGGAGAACCCGGCTCGATGCCCCGCTCCGCCAGCTTGCGCCCGAGCCGCGCGCCGACTTCCCGCTCGTTGCCCTGCAGGAGTTCCCCTTCGGCGGCAATGTCCACCTTGGCCCCGTCCAGCCAAATGGCCGCAAGAGCCATCTGGTCGCCGGCATAGCCGAAACGGTCGTTGGTAATGGCGCCGACCGCGCCGCCGCCGTAAATGGGAGTGCTCGCGCCAAACACCGCAGCGACGGACTGGCGCAGCGCTTTATCATCATGCCGGGCGGTCATGAACATGAGCACCAGGTCGCAGGGCACCCGTCCCGCCCCGCCGGACAAGGCCTCAAGGGCCGCTTGCCGCCCGGCCGCAAATGAATCCGGATTGTCGCTGAACCCAACTCCTACACGCATATTATCTCCGATAACGTCAAGGAAACGCAGCTTAATGGTCTTTTTGCTCCCTGGCCGCGTCAGGCTCCTCTCGGGCGAAGCTCATGGCCAGGAAACAAAAATTCTCATCAATCTGCGTTTCCTTAAATATAATTTTTATCAGGAATTATTCAACAATTATTTAACAGGGAAATCATCTGCAATTCGTCAAGTGCGGCCAAACTGCGGCGCATAATTGACATTTTGCGGCAATAAGCGGATATACTAGTGGATGATTAAAATTCTTAACGCCGGAGCGAAAGCTCCGAAAAGAGGTTCTTAATGGCTTCAGTACAATCCAGTTCGGGCGCCGGCCATAGGCCAACTCAGGATCACCTTACCGAACTGACTCTTCGCGGCTTCATCCTCGGGGCGCTGATCACCGTGGTATTTACTTCGTCCAACGTTTACCTGGGGTTGAAAGTAGGACTTACTTTTTCATCGTCAATCCCGGCGGCCGTTATTTCCATGGCCGCGCTCAGCTTCTTTTCCCGTTCCAACATTCTGGAAAACAACATGGTGCAGACCCAGGCTTCGGCGGCCGGCACCCTTTCCGCGGTCATTTTCGTCCTGCCGGCCATTTTGATGGTCGGCTACTGGAATAATTTCCATTTTTGGCAAACCATGCTCATTTGCATGGCCGGCGGCGCCCTGGGGGTGATCTTTTCCATCCCGCTGCGCCGCACCATGGTGGTCAACAGTGAACTCCCCTACCCGGAAGGCGTGGCCGCGGCTGAAATTTTGCGAGCCGGCCACCAGGAGGAAACCGGCTCCGGCGGGGCCAAAGACATCGCCTTCGGCGGCGTGCTGGCCGCCATTGTTTCCGTATGCACCGGGGGCCTCCACCTGCTCACGGACAAGGCCAGCCTTTGGCTGAACGCCGGCAAGGCCGTGTTTCACCTGCCGGTCGGCTTCTCCCTGGCCCTGGTCAGCGCCGGCTACCTGATGGGCCTGACCGCCGGCCTTGCCATGCTCATCGGCGCTTTTCTGGCCTGGGGCGTTTTTGTGCCCTATTTTACCTGGCAACTCCCGGCCCTCGCCGGCAGCATATCCGACACGGCCATGAGCCTCTGGTCTTCGCAGGTGCGCTTTATCGGGGCCGGCACCATTGCCGTCGCGGCCGTGTGGACGCTGCTCACCCTGTTCAAACCCATGGCCGAGGGCATCCGCCTTTCCTTCAAGGCCATTGCCGGCAGCACCCACGGCCTCCAGGTGGAACGCACCGACCGCGACCTGTCCATGCGCACGCTGATTTGGCTTACGGCCGCCCTGGTCGCCGTGCTGGCGGCGGTATTCTATTCCTTTGTGGAAGAAGCCCCCATTGCCGACGGCCTGGCCTGGGGCCTGGTGGCCCTTTCCGTGATCATGGCCTTTATTATCGGCTTTTTTATCGCCGCGGCCTGCGGCTACATGGCCGGTCTGATCGGCTCTTCCAACAGCCCCATTTCCGGCATCGGCATCATTGCCATCATCGTGGTTTCGGCCGGGCTGGTCTTCCTGGACGGCGGCATGAGGATTTTCCTCTCGCCGGAAGGGCAGCGCTTCGGCATGGGGCTGGCCATATTCGTCACCACAGCCGTGGTAAGCGTGGCCACCATTTCCAACGACAACCTGCAAGATCTGAAAACCGGCTATCTGATTGGCGCCACCCCGCGCAACCAGCAGATCGCCCTCCTGGTCGGGTGCGCGGTCGGGGCCGCGGTCATCGCGCCGGTGCTGAGCCTGCTGTACCAGGCCTACGGCTTTGCCGGCGCCCCCCTGGCCCGCCCGGACATGGATACCGCCGCCCTGCTCTCCGCCCCGCAGGCCACGCTGATGAAAACCGTCACCCAGGGCATTTTCTCCCACAACCTGGACTGGAGCATGCTGGGCACCGGACTGGCGGTAGGGGCGCTGGTCATCATCGGCGACCGGATTTTGGGCAAATTCGGCTCGAAGCTGCGCATTTCCGCTCTGGCCGTCGGCCTTGGCCTGTACCTGCCGCCCAGCATTACCGCCGCCATCATTGTGGGTTCTTTCCTCAACCTGGCCGTAAAACGGCGCCGCGCCGCCAGGGGCCTGCTGAAAGGCGGTACGGACGAGCACAGCAACCGGGGCATCCTGATCGCCTCGGGCTTTATCGTGGGCGAAAGCCTCACCGGCGTAGTTCTGGCCATTGTGGTGCTGGTGAGCCTGTCCATGGGCTACAGCGATACCCCGCTCAGCCTGGCCAACCTGTTCGCCGGGCTGTTCGGCGGCAGCTTTTCCACCCTGCGGGTGGCGCTGAGCCTCCTGGTGTTCGTGGGCGCCTGCACCGTGTTCTACAAGAAGTCCACCGGCAAATAGGGCGTAAACAGGACCGCAACCAGGCCGGTCCCGCAAAAAACAGGGCGGCCGGGCGGTTAATACGCACGGCCGCCTTATTTTTGCGGTTGGCGCGGTTTTGACATCGCCGGGATTCAAGCCTATAAAAACAAGTCTCAACCTCAACCACGGAGCGCATATGCGAAAAGAATTCTACGCCCAGTTGGCGCGCGGCCTGGAAGACCTGCGCACTGAAGGCCTGTTCAAGGAAGAGCGGGTAATCACCTCTTCCCAGTCCACCAATATCACCGTGGCCGGGGGTGAGCAGGTCATAAACTTCTGCGCCAACAATTATCTGGGCCTGGCCAACCATCCGGACCTCGTGGCCGCCGCCAAGGAGGGCCTGGACAGCCACGGTTTCGGCATGGCCTCAGTGCGCTTTATCTGCGGCACCCAGGACATCCACAAGGAACTGGAGCGCGAGCTGGCCGATTTTTTGGGCATGGAGGATGCCATTCTGTTCTCGTCTTGCTTTGACGCCAACGGCGGCCTGTTTGAGGCGCTCCTAAGCGAGGAGGATGCCATAATCTCCGACGCGCTGAACCACGCCTCGATCATCGACGGCCTGCGCCTGTGCAAGGCCACGCGCTACCGCTACGCCAACAACGACCTGGAAGACCTGGAAAAATGCCTGCGCCAGGCCCGCTCCGGCAAAGTGAGGCAAATCATGATCGCGACAGACGGCGTCTTTTCCATGGACGGGGTGATCGCCAACCTCAAGGGCGTGTGCGACCTGGCCGAAAAATACGACGCCCTGGTGATGGTGGACGACTCGCACGCCGTGGGCTTCATGGGCCGGAACGGGCGCGGCACGCACGAATATTGCGGCGTAATGGGCCGGGTGGACATGATCACCGGCACCCTGGGCAAAGCCTTGGGCGGCGCTTCCGGCGGCTACGTGGCGGCGAACCGCGACCTGGTGGCCTGGCTGCGCCAGCGCGCCCGCCCCTATCTTTTCTCCAACTCGCTGGCCCCGGCCATTGTGGCGGCCTCGCGCAAAGTTCTGGAAATGCTCAAAGGCAGCGGCGACCTGCGCGACAACCTCTGGCGCAACGCCCGGGCCTTTCGCGAAAAAATGGCGGCGGCGGGCTTCAGCCTGGCCGGCAAGGATCACGCCATCATCCCGATCATGCTGGGCGATGCGAAGCTCGCCCAAAGCTTTGCCGCCGAAGCCCTCAAGGAACATATTTACGTTACCGGCTTCTCCTACCCGGTGGTTCCCAAGGGGCAGGCCAGGGTGCGCGCCCAGATGTCGGCCGGGCACAGCCTGGAGCAGATTGAACGGGCTGTGGCGGCCTTTACCGGCATCGGCAAAAAACTCGGCGTCATCTAACTGCCCGCGCAAGACAACTCTTTGGCCGGGCCTGAGCGGGCATGTTAACCGGCCGACATGGCCTTGCGACTTCAGGCCAAAGCGGGTAAAATTCAGCTTTGCCACTCTGTAACCACAAGCGGAGAAACAGACATGAAAACCATCAGCCGGGCGCAAGCCTGGGAGCTTTTGCGCAAACACAATAAAGACGCCTTTCACCTGCAGCATGCACGCACCGTCGAAGGCGTGATGCACTGGTTCGCCGACGAACTGGGGCACGGCGAAGACAAAGAATATTGGGGCATTGTCGGGCTGCTGCACGACATCGACTTTGAAGCGTATCCGGAACAGCACTGCCAGAAAGCGCCGGAGCTCCTGAAAGCGGGCGGCGTGGGCGACGCCGTGATTCGTTCGGTGGTGAGCCACGGCTACGGTCTGGTCACCGACATCGCTCCCGAGCACCTGATGGAAAAAGTGCTGTACGCCACGGACGAACTCACCGGCCTGATCTGGGCCGCAGCTCTGATCCGCCCCTCCAGGAGCGTGCAGGACCTGGAGCTGAAGTCCGTCAAAAAGAAGTACAAAACCGCCAACTTCGCGGCCGGCTGCTCGCGCGAGGTCATTGAAAGGGGCGCGGCCATGCTGGGCTGGGAGCTGGACGACCTGATCAGCCGCACCATCCTGGCCATGCGCGCCTGCGAAAGCTCGGTGAACGCGGATTAATCCACCGGCACGGCCTAACCGGACACCCTTCAGCCACTTTGGAGTTGCACACCCATGCTTGAGTCGCACATCAAAACCCCGGCCCTGGTGCTGGACATGGACGTTTTTGAACGCAATATCCGCCGCATGAGCGAGTTTGCCCAATCCATCGGCGTAAAGCTGCGCCCGCACTATAAATCGCACAAGAGCCCGGACATCGCGCGCATCCAGATTAAAAACGGCGCCGGCGGCATAAGCTGCGCCAAGCTGGACGAGGCGGAAGACCTGGTCCTGGCCGGCATTGACGACGTGTTTATCACCAACCAGGTGGTGGAGCGCGGCAAAGTAGCCAAGCTGGCCGACCTGGCCCGCTGCTGCCGCCTGGCCGTGTGCGTGGACCAGGCCGAGAACATCCGTGACCTGCAGGCGGCGGCGGCCTTTATCGGCAGCACCATCCGCTGTTTTGTGGAATTCGACATCGGCATGAACCGCTGCGGCGTACATAGCCGGGAGGAATTCCTGGAACTGGCCAGGCAGATTAAAGCCAGCCCGCATCTGGAATTCATGGGCATCCAGGCCTATGCCGGACAACTCGCGCACGAGGAGGACTTTGCCAAGCGCAAGGCCGCTTCGGAACAAATAGAGCGCGACCTCACGGCCCTGAAAAAATTCCTGGAGAAAAACGGCGTCGCAGTGCCGGAAGTGAGCGGCACGAGCACCGGCACCGCCTTCTTCCGTCCTCAGGGCACGGTGTACACCGAGCTTCAGCCCGGCAGCTACATTTTCGTGGACGTGTCCTACAATGCGCTGGGTCTGCCCTTTGAAAACTCCCTGTTCGCCCTGGCCACGATCATGAGCGTCAGCAACGGCGAAATTATCAACGACTGCGGCCTCAAGGCCATGAGCGTGGACCAGCGCCCGCCCAAACTGCTCGAAGCGCCGGAAGCGACGTTGAATTTCAGCGAGGAACACAGCCAGTTTACCGGCAAGGCGGCCGATTACAAAATCGGCGACCACTTGCACCTCATCCCCAGCCATTGCTGCACCACGGTCAACCTGTACGACTACATCTACTTCGTCCGCCGGGGCAAAGTGGAAAACCGGGTGCGAGTGTTCAGCCGGGGCAAGAGCCTTTAGCGCTTCCCTAGCGCGACCATCTTTGTGGGTGGCCGGACCCGCGAGCTTTTGCGGCGGATTGCGCCTTAAGCGGAGCCTATGCGGACTTGGAACCGGCGGCGGCGCGCAGGGCCCGGGCGAACTGGTCCGGGCAGGAAGTCGTTTTGCCGCCGCAATGAATGCCGGCGAGAGTGGCAATCACTTCGTCAGCCTTTCTGCCCTCGGCCAGGCGGGCGACGCCCTGCAGGTTGCCGTGGCAGCCGTTTTCAAAGCGCACGTTGCGGACGATATCGCCGTCCAGTTCAAAATCGAGGCGCGTCGAGCAGACGCCCTCAGGCTTGTAGGAATGCTTTGTCATAATGTACCTGATCATATCCTGAGCTTGATTGTTGCACCGGACATATAAGACGTGAAGGCGCCGGGGACAAGAGGCAATTTGAAAAACAGCCAAGCCGTCTTTCCGGCCGTAAGGTGATGAATGCGTAAAAACCCGATAAAAAAAACCTGGCGAGTGCACGCGCTCCTGGTCGTTCTGGGCCTGGGACTGCTTTTTCCGGCCGCGGCCGGGGCGGCGCTCGAGCCGCTGCAATACAGCCTGGGCGACCGGATCATCAAGCTGAGCGGCCCGGCCGGCCACCACTGGGTGGACAAAGATTCCATCCTGGCCCTGAAGCTGGTTCCCCCCCGCTACGAGCAAGCCGTCACGCACATGATCTCACTCTACGCGCGCGAGGCCAGCCTCAGCCTGACCCGCCCCTACCACAATTACGGCGCCCTGTTTTTTGTGGGCCCCAAGGACAAAATCTGGACGGAGGGCGAGTTCGCCGAGTTGAAGCGCCAGCTCATGCCGGGCGGCCCGGCGGCGGACAAGGACGAACTGGAAGAGCGGTACGAATTTATGCGCCGCTTCCTGCGCGAAGGCGTGGGCTTCAAGCTCACGCGCGGTAAAGCCAAAAAATATTACGAACGCCTGCAAAAAGCCACGGTGCTGCGCGACGCCCCGCAAGGCTTAGCCCTGTCGCTCCTGCAGCAAAAAAAGGGTGAAAAAGACACGCTGATCACCCTGTCCCTCAGCCTGGCGCGGGGCAAGCTGGTGGGCACGCTCTATTACCAGATCGACCCCGGACAGACGGCCACGGCCCGCTCCCGACAGCAAACCCTGGATTGGCAGGACGCGCTCATGACCGCCAACGGCTGATCGGCGCGCCCCGGCACAATGTAAACTCCCCGGCCACAGATACAGGCCGGGAAGTTTTTTTGTTTCACTTGTCCGCAGCGGCTAACAACAGCCGAACAGAGCGGTTTCGTTGATGGAAGCCACGTCCGGGCAGCCGGTCAGGATCATGGTCTGGATCAGCTCATTGCGCAGGTTGTTGAAGAGCATGGCCACGCCAGCGCGCCCGCCGCCAATGGCGGCCAGGCTGACCGGGCGGCCGATGCCCACGACGTCCGCGCCCAGGGCCAGCAGTTTGAAGGCGTCGGCGCCGTTGCGCACGCCGCCGTCGGCCAGGATCGGCACGGCCCCGCCCACGGCCCGGACAATGCCGAACAGAACCCGGGCGCCGCCGGGCGCATATTCCATAACCCGCCCGCCGTGGTTGGAAACCACCAGGCAGTCCACCCCGGCCTCCACGGCCAAAATGGCGTCGCGCTCGGTCATGATGCCCTTGGCGATGAACTTGCAGCCGGCCCCGTGCGCCTTGTCCACGATTTTACGCAGTTCGGCCGGAGTCTTCGGGCCGACCGGGCGGCCCATTTTCCGCAGAGTGACCAGGCCGGCGGCATCCAGGTCCATGCCGACCACGGCGCAGCCGGTAGCAAAGGAACGCTCCAGCTTTTCGTCCAGTTCCGCGCTTTCCCAGGGCTTGATAAAAGGGATGCCCCAGCCGCCGACCTTGGGAATGCCGGAAAATACCGCATCGGTAATGACGGGCGGCACGCCGTCGCCGCCGCAGCCGATGCTGCCGGCATCGCGGCAGCCTTCCAGCACGGCCAGGATGTATTGGTCTTCCGATATGGCTTCCTTGAAGTTGAACATGCCGCCAATGGGCGCGGCCACTATCGGCAACTCCAGTTCCAGCCCCAGCCAGGCCGTCTTGGTGCAGGGCTCTTTGGCGCCGTGGATCAGGCGCATGTTCAGCCCGATTTCCGCCAGGGCGGACACGTTATTTTTAAAAGCCGCGCCCGTGCCCAGGCCTCCCATGCCGGGCACTTCGCCGGCGCAGGCGCGGCCGTCGCACACCGGGCAGACCCGGCAGGCGCCTTTCATCAGCTCTTTTGCTTTATTCCTGATATTCTGCATCATGCTCCTCCACAGAACGTTGTTATCCAAGGCGTGCAACCAGCTCGGCTCCGGGCCGAGCCGGCGGTGTTGGTGTTATTTGCCGGCCTGGCGCAGTTTCGAAACCAGCTGGAGCAACTCTCCGGCCTTGCGCACCAGCGCGCGCAGCTCGTCGTCGGCCTGAGCGACCAGGGCGTTGTTTTCCGAGGCGATGCCGCTCACCTGGCCCACCAGCTCCGTCACCGCGTTGTTGGAGGCGGACTGTGCCTCCACCGCCGCCGCGATGGACTGCACCTGATTGCTGGCTTCCTGCACGGCCTTGTTGATGTCGGTAAGCGCGCCCAGGGTTTCATCGTTCAGGCTGTTTACCCGGCCCATGGCGGCGGCCGCGTCTTCCATGCCGGAAACGTTGATTTTGGCCAAACCCTGGATGGCGGCAATGGAAGAATGCACTTCCCGGGTGGCCTGCATGGTCTTTTCGGCGAGTTTCCGTACTTCGTCGGCCACCACGGCAAAGCCGCGCCCGGCGTCGCCGGCCCTGGCCGCCTCAATGGCCGCGTTCAGGGCCAGCAGGTTCGTCTGGTCGGCAATATCGTTAATCACGTTGATAATTTTGCCGATATTGGCGGACTGCTCGCCCAGCCGGTTAATGTTGGCGGTAAGCTCGTCGGTGCGCTTGCGCAGCTCCTGCATGGCGCTGCCGGACTGGCGGGCGAGTTTTGTGCCCGACTCCACCTTCAGGCGCGACTCTTCAGACTTTTCCGCCGCCGTGCCGGCGCCGCGGGAGATTTCCAGTACGCTGGCGCTCAGTTCTTCCATGGCCGCCAAAATTTCCCGCACCCGCTCGTCCTGGGTCATGGTGCCTTTTTTTACTCCGGCCGTGCTGTCGGAAATGTTGCTGGCCGTGCTCTCCATTTCATGGGCCGCGGCTTCCAGGCGTGCGGCGGCGTCAACCATGCCGGTGTTGGCGGCATCGGCCTTGCGCATCGATTCCTCAGCCAGGCTGACGGCCTTCTTGGCTTCGTTGGCCTGGAACAGGGCTTCAGCTTCCTTGGCCCGTACCGCTGCAAAACTGGTTTTCAGGTTGCCGGCCATGCGGCCCAAGGCGTTCTGCAACGCCGCCACTTCGTCCTTGCCCTGGGCCGCCAGGCTTATTTCCAGGTTGCCGCCGGCAATCTGCTCGGCGGCGCGGGTGGTTTCGCGCAGCGGCCCGGAAATGGAGCGCACGGTCATGACGCAAAGCGGCGCCAGCACCAGCAGCACCAAGGCCAGCACACCGCCGATAACCACCAGCATGCGGCTGAACAGGGCGCTGGACATGCGCTTTTCCATGTCGGCCTTGTAGACGTCGACGTTGTCCACATAAATGCCGGTGGAAACCTACAGGTCGGTACCGGGAATCATCTCCACGTAAGCCAGCTTGGGGGCGTTGGCGATACCGCCGTCGCGCTGCGGCTTGCCGAAAATGAAGGAAACGAAATCGCCCCCCCGCCTGGCGGCCTGGTTCAGTTCGCTCACGTAATAAACGCCGTCCGCGTCCTTGGTCTGGCCCAGGTCATTGCCGACCAGGGCGGGCTGCACCGGGTGCACGAACACGGTGGTGTCGCGGTAGACGAAATAATAGCCGGACTTGTCGTCTTCAAAACGAATGTCGTTGATATAGTTTCCGATAATGTCCGCCTGCTCCGCCCGATCCTGCACTCCGGCCAGAGCCTTGCCCAGGGCCTGGGCGATGGTGTGGGTGCCGAGCTTGATTTTGGCCTTTTCGCCTTCAAGCATTACGGACTGGGCATCGGCTATGCCGCTGTCCTTGACGTTTTCGGCGGTCAGAACGATGGTGCCGACCAAGCCGGCTATGACAAAGATCAAAATGCCGATCAGCATGGTGATCCTGGTTCCGATGGATAAATTGCGCAACATAAATTCCCCGCCCTGTATTCCTTGGCTCTGAAGTCGTTGTTCACGCCGCCTCGCCCGCCAGAGCGTTGCACACTTGAAACGCTCGGCAAGGATTTGTCTTCAAATTCCTGCCGCCGCATGATTGTGGGACGGCTTTGCCGGACGTTAAGCAATCATTTTAAGCGTAAAGAGCTTTAATGTGGAAATAATCCAGAAACTTAAAGCATGCAAGAATTAAATGGGGCTGGATGCGCCCAGGGGCAGTCTCTAACCAGTTCCCCATTCCCAAGCGGGGCTTTTTCATTTAACTTCCAAGCCCGTAATGGATCTCGAACTTTACTACACCAGGCTGGCCCTGCCCCTGCTGCGCCTGACGGCCACCATGTGCATCGGCCTTTTGGCGGCCAGCCTGCTGGAGAGCCTGCACTGGACGCGCTTTGTCGCCAAGCTGGCCGCCCCCCTGGCCCGGGCCGGCAATTTGCGCGAAGTTTCCGCCGCCTCTTTCGCCCTGGCCTTTTTTTCCCCGGCCGCCGCCAATTCCCTCCTGGCCGAAGCTCTGGCCCGAGGCGAGCTCTCACGCCGCGAGCTTGTCTTCGCCAACCTGTTCAACAGTTCCCCCGCCTTCATGGTGCACCTGCCGACGCTGTTTTCACTGGTGTTCGCCTTTCTCGGGCCTCTGGCCTTTGTTTACGTGGGCCTGACTTTTACCGCCTCGCTCCTGCGCACCTTTTGCACCCTGCTGGCCGGGCGGATCTTCCTGCCGCTTAACGGAAAAGACGAGCCCGCCCAGGCGCGGGCAAGCGGAAACAAGAGCGGCTGGCGGGAAACCGTAAACCTGACTTGGCGCCGCTTCAAAAAACGCTGCTGCAAGCTCCTGCTGTACACTCTGCCGGTTTACATCCTGTTTTTCGCCCTGCAACAGGTCGGAGCGTTCGCGGCCGTCGAGCACTGGCTGGCCGGCCGGGCAGAGTGGCTCGGCTTTCTCAACCCCCAAAGCCTGGGCATCGTGGCCATGCACCTGGTGGCAGAGCAGGGGGCGGCCCTGGCCGCCGCCGCTTCGCTGGCCGACAGCGGCAACTTGGCCGGGTCTGAAATCATCATGGCTCTCCTGGCGGGCAACATCGTTTCCAGCCCCATGCGCGCGCTGCGCCATCAGCTTCCTTCCTACGCCGGCTACTTCGCCCCGGCCCTGGCCTTGCGCCTGGTGCTCGTCAATCAAGCCTGCCGCGCGGCCAGCCTCATCTGCGTTACAACGGGCTATTATTTTTACGCCTTTTGAAGGCCGCCGGCCTTTGCGCTTACCTCTGTACTTTGCTGTTGACTAAGCCCGGTGCCTGTGCGAATTTTTTCATGTTCAGGGTATTGGAAGTGGGTGAAAATCCCGCACAGTCCCGCTGCTGTGAATGTGAAGCGTTTTTCAAATGCCACTGGCTCCGTATGCAGGCCGGGAAGGCGAAAAACGCGCCAGGCCGGGCCACACCCGCTTGGCGGCACTAAGTCAGAAGACCTGCCCTGAACGTCCGAATCTATTCTGCGTGGACACAGAGGAGCGGTTTATTTGCCTTGCGCCAAACGCGCGCAACCCGCAAATATTCCGAGCCTTTTATCGCCAGCCGGGTGATGAAAGGCTTGTTTGTTTTTCTAATTATTTGGAGAAAGATGATGAAATTCCCTTTGGCCGCACTGGCCCTGACCCTGCTCATGCTCCCCGGCGCGGCCCTGGCCGCCGGAGCCAACGACAAAGCGCTCATGCTCACGGTATTCGGCACCAGCACCGAGGCTACGGTCACCTTCGAGGAACTGCTGCCCCTGGTGCAACAGCGCTTCCCGGATCGGACGGTCGTGGTGCCCTATACCTCCAGTATTATCCGGAACAAACTCAACGCCGAAATTGCCGACCCGGCTCAAAAAATCCTCTCGCCGGCCCAAATGCTGGAAAAACTCAAGGCTGAAGGCTACAAGGACATCGCCGTAGTCAGCACGCTGCTGTTTGCCGGCGTGGAGCACGACAATCTTAAAAGCACGGTGGAGGAATTCGGCGCCGCCAACCATGGCCTTAAGGTCAGCTACGTGCCGCCCCTGCTCTCCGTGCCGGCCAACCTCAAGCCGGCCGTGGACACGTTGCGTCCGTACCTGCTTGCGGACGGGAGCAACATCGTGGTGGCGCACGGTACCCACGCCGGGCACCCGGTGGAGCAAACATACCTGGAACTCGCCAAACTGGTAGCCGCCGCCTACCCCAACGCCCGGGTCGGCAGCATAGAAGGCGTGCCGGACATGGAAGAAACCCTGGACTGGGTCAAGGGCCGGAAAGACAAAAACGTGCGCTTCGTGGTCTTCATGTTCGTGGCCGGCGACCATGCGGAAAACGACATCGCCTCGGACGAGGAAGACAGCCTGTTCACCGCCGTGCGGGAAATGGACAAAACCCCTTCCGTGCGGATGGTGGAGACCAAAAACGGCCGGCGCATCGCCTCGCTGGGCCTGGATGCCAATTACCGCAAGCTCCTGCTGGAGCACTACGGCAAAAACGTGCCGAACTAACCGGCTGTTAAGGCAAAACAAGACCGCCCGCCGCCATGACAGCACGCCAGGTAAACCCATATTTCCCGCTGGTTATACTGCTGGTTGCCGTCATGGCGGCGGCGCTCCTGTTCGGGCAGGTCCGGCTTTTTCCCTGGACGGACGAATCCTGGAACACCCTGCTGGGCTTCCGCCTGCCCCGGGTTTTGTTTGCCGCCGTGAACGGGGCCGTGCTGGCTCTGGCCGGCACGCTCTACCAAATCGCCCTGCGCAACCCCCTGGCCGAAGGCTTCACCACCGGCGCGGCCTCGTCCGCCGCCCTAGGCGGCTGCCTGGCCCTGGCGCTCTGGGGCAACCCGCTGCTGGTCTCATTGTCCGCCCTGCTCTGCGCCGGCCTGGGCGTTTTCACGGTGTGCGGCGTGGCGGCACGCGCCGCAAGCGGCGGGCGGGTCACCATCATTCTGGCCGGCATAGCCCTGTCGGTCATGGCCGGGGCCGGCATCAGCTTTTTAAAGTATTTTTTTGAAGATTCGCTCAGCACCATGGTGTTCTGGCTTATGGGCGGGCTTTACGCGGCCACTTTCGGCAAGGCCCTGCTGCTCCTGGC
The DNA here is from genome assembly GCA_031264465.1 of Deltaproteobacteria bacterium. Taxonomy (GTDB): domain Bacteria; phylum Desulfobacterota; class Desulfovibrionia; order Desulfovibrionales; family Desulfovibrionaceae; genus WRHT01. Next base: position 19,369 of record JAISDX010000042.1, read on the forward strand.
CGCGCTCGGCCTGGCCATGCTGTTTTTGCTGCGCCGCCGAAGCGAGCTGGGGCTGATGTTTCTGGACGATCAGTCCGCCCGGGCCTCCGGGGTGAACGTGCGCGCCCTGCGCGGCGCGCTGTTCGTGCTCACCACGGCCCTGGTCGCGCTCAGCGTCAGTTTTTGCGGCGTAATCGGCTTTCTCGGGCTCATGGCGCCGCACGCGGTCCGCGCCCTGATCGGGCATGGCGTCATGGTGCAGCTCATTTGCTCGCCGCTCCTCGGCGCCGCCGCCCTGACGCTTTTCGACCTGATTTCGCGCACAATCCTGCCAGAGGGCGGTGAGCTGCCGGTGGGGATAATCACTTCGGCCGCCGGCGGCTGTTTTTTCTTTATCCTGCTCTTGCGCAAAGGGGGCCGGGTATGGGGGAGCTAGTCTGCCAAGGCCTTGGAATAACGAAAGGAGCTTTCAGCCTGGCAGTGCCCTCGCTCCGGCTGGCCCGGGGCGAAAAGGTCGCCGTGCTGGGCGCGAACGGCTGCGGCAAAACCACCCTGCTGCAAAGCCTGGCCGGACTCGAACCGGCCGGCGGTGAAATTCATTTCGGAGCCTTGCGCTGGGACCGGCTGTCGCCGCAGGCGCGGGCGGCCTATCTATCCTATCTGCCGCAGGAGTCAGAAGTGCTTTTCAACCTGAGCGTGCGGGAAATTTGCGAGCTGACCCTGTACCGGGGCAAACTCCTGCGGGGCGAAGAACGCCGCCGCGTCCTGGCCGCCACGGAAATAACGGAGCTCGAGCACCGCGCCTACCCCTCGCTTTCCGGCGGTGAAAAGCGCCGCGCCATGCTGGCCAGGGTGTTCTGCCGCGAGGCGGATTTCATCTTCCTGGACGAGCCCACCGCCCCGCTGGACCTGCGCCACGCCGCCCTGCTGATGCGTCACATCACCGGCGTGACGGCGGGGGTGGTCGCGGCTCTGCACGACCTTAACCTGGCCGTGTGCTACTTCGACAGGTTTTTGCTCATGAAACACGGGAGAATTTTGTTTGATAAACGCAAGGACGAACTCGAAAGCGGCCAGTTGGAAGAAATTTACGGCATCGGTCTGGCTCGCCACGGCGATCATTTTGTGCCTGAGCCCTGAAGCCGGCCCCTGGTCCGTTGCCGCCACCGCTGACCGGCGGGTGGTCATCCTGGCCCCGGCCGCCGCCGACTTGCTCGAGCGCCTGGGCGCCGGGGAGAGCGTGGTCGGTGTGACCAACAGCGTCAACAATTTCCTGGCGGCGGCCAAGGTGGGCACGCACTTGAGCCCCGGGGTGGAAAAAATCGCCTCCTTGAGGCCGGGCCTGATTATCGCCACTTCCCGCTTCAACCCGGAGCTGGCCGAACGCCTGGGGGCCGAGCTGTTCGTGTACGAGCCGAAGACCCTGGACGAAATCGTCGAAAGCGCGCGCCGCCTTTCCCGCCTGCTTAACCGGGAAGAGCAAGGCCGCCGGCTCGCGGGCGAACTGGAAAGCATACTGGCAAGCCTGGTTGCGCCTCCCAATCGGCCGACGGCGCTTTACGAAACCCGCTCGGCCCCATTGTCCGTCGCCGGCGGCAATACCATAATCAAAGACCTGCTGGAGCGGGCCGGCCTGCGCTATGTTCACTCCGCCAATACGGGGACCATGGCCGCCGAATACCTCATGGCCAACCAGCCGGAATATTACTTCTATCAGGACGGGCCGATGAACAGGAACCCGGTCCCGCCGGCCGAACGCCCCGGCTGGGAAAATTTTAGAGCCTGCGCCTGGAAAGTGGACGAGTTTGATTTCGCCCGGCCCAATACCGGACTTTTTGAAACCGCCCGGCTGCTTAACGCGGCTCTGAACGCGGAAAACCCTTGCGCCCGGGGCACCGAAATATTCCGGCGATAAGCCGCCCCAGGCCACCCCAGACCGCCCGTAAAACAGGGCTTGAGTTAGGCCGCTTTTTTATTTACTACATACTCTACCCGGTCAGGCACCCGGCCGGGAAGCTGCTTTATTTATCCAAACCCGCACCCCCGCTCGGAACCCAATCTGACTTTTTTTCTGATCCTCCATTTTATAATCTTTATTTACCTGATGTGGCGCCTGGTGCTGCCGCTGCGCCTGGGGCGGACGCTCAAATGCGCCATCGGTCTTTTGCTGCTTCTGGTCTCGCAACATTACCTGGTGCGCGCCGCCTTTGACAGCCTGTCCACTCCGGAAATTCCCGGCTGGCTGCTCCGCGTTGAAGGCTGGTGCTTCGGCCTGGTAATTTTTCTTACGTTCCTGACCCTGGCGCGAGACTTGCTGCTGTTGCCGCGCAAATTTACGAGCGGCGGCAAGCGCCGGGCGCGGGCGACGTTTTCTCCCAACAGGCGCGCCGCCATCCTGGCCGCGCTGGCGGCCGTGCCGGCAAGTTGCGCCGTGAAGGGAGCCGTCAGCCTGCCGGAGGTACGGCATTGGGAAGATCGCTCGGCGGCGCTCCCCCCGGCGCTGGACGGGCTCAACCTCGTGCACCTCACCGATCTGCACGTCAGCCCCCTGTTCCACGCCGACTGGGTGCGCGCCCTGGTGGAGCGGGTAAACGCCATTAAGCCCGACCTCATCCTGTTCAGCGGCGACCTCGCCGACGGGCTGCCGTCCCTCCGCCTGGACGATGCAGCCCCACTGGCGGGCCTGCGAGCGCGTTACGGCGTTTTCGGCTGCCCAGGCAATCACGAATACTACAGCGGCTATGAATTCTGGATGTCCAAGCTGCCGGAACTGGGCCTGACCATGCTGCAAAACACTCACGCCGCGTTGCGCATTGCCGGGACGGATTTGACCATCGCCGGCATTACCGACCCGGTGGCCTCAAGCTTCGCCCAGCCCCTGCCGGACAGCCAGGCCGCCCTTGCGGGCGCGCCGGAGCGGTCTTTTAAAATCCTGCTGGGCCACCGCCCGGCGGATGCGGCCCTCGGCGCCGAAGCCGGCGCTCACCTGATGCTGAGCGGGCACACCCACGGCGGGCAGATACTCGGCATGAACCGCTTAGTAGCGCGCTTCAACAACGGCTACCTTTACGGCTGGTATACGGTAGGCGGCATGCGCCTGTACGTGGGCTCGGGTACCGGGCTGTGGAACGGCTTCCCGCTGCGGCTGGGCGTGCCTTCGGAAATAGCGCGCATCGTGCTGCGCCGGGCTTGAAAGCAAATATCACCACTATTGCATCAGTAATTAGTGAACAAATATACAGTTGCGAAAAAGTTATCCTCTTTCGGGGATAATTTTTCACATCGTGTGAACGAATTTTACAGCAATTAACACTTGAAATAATCTAGGGAAACGCTGAACAATTCATGTATTATCCCGGCGTTCTCTCTTGGGGGTTAATTTTGAGAAATTGATCGTTTTTTGGACGGATATCTGTCATCTTCTACTCTTTTTGCGCCCTTTGCCTGGTAAAAGGGCGCAAGTATCCTCAGGCAGGACGCAACGACCTGCCGGCACGAGCACACATCAAGAGGTTGGTACTGGCAAACAGGGTGTGCAGACGGTGAGTATTTTTCGCCAAGCCTCGGTACACAGTTTTGGCAAAGCCGAAATACCGCTTGATGATCAGGAAGGGGTGCTCCACTTTGCCGCGTACTGACGATTTACGCTTCTCAATCAGTTTCTCCCATTCAATACAGCCGGCCGGCATTTGGGGGACGCTTTTATGGCGGCGGTTGATACGATATTCTTTGGCTGACAACTGTGGGGAGCTTTTCACCTCTTCC
>JAISDX010000128.1 GCA_031264465.1 Deltaproteobacteria bacterium
TACGCAAAAATTCGTCGCGCTTCGTCGTGCGCTTGCGCCTGCCGTATTCGATATCGCTCAAGGTGGGACTTTTCATGCGTATCTCCTTACAATAATAACTCCTTTTATCATGAAACTTCCATTTTGACGATCAATTTTCGGAGATTTATTCAGCGGTTCCCTAGAAGAAAGCCATGCCCACTCCAAGGTAAATAACCATGGTGACGGCCGCAATGGTCAGGGTGTAAGGCAACTGCGAGGTGACATGGTCCATGAGGTCGCAGCCGCAGGAAGAGCAGGAAAGTATGGCCGTGTCCGAAATGGGTGAAGAGTGGTCGCCGAAAATGCTGCCGCCCACCAGGGCCGCGAAAGCCAGCGGGATATTGCCTTCCACGCCCACGGCCAGCGGCAGGGCGATGGCGGACATGACCGTCATGGTGCCCATGGAGGTGCCGGTGGAAAAGGAAATGGCGCAACTGATCAGGAAGATCAGAAGCGGCAGCATGCCCGGGCTGAGCGCGTCCTTGAAGAGGTCGGCCAGATATTTGCCGGTTTCAAGCTGCTTGACCACCGCGCCCAGCGAAAAGGCCAGCATCAGGATGGCGGCCATGCCGATCATGTTGCCGGAGCCTTTGAAAAAGTTGTCCAGGAATTGCCCTACGGTCATGAGGCGTTGCGCCACGTACAGGATCCCGGCTACCAACACCGCGAACGAACACCCCCAAAGCAGGGCCTGCATGCCCGAGCCTTCGAGCAGGTTCCCCCGGCCGGTGACGAACAAGGCCACCAGGATCATCAAAATAAGGCCGCCCAGCGGAGCCACCATGTTCCACATGCTGCTGGCCTTGCCGGCATCGCCGTAACCGGTGTCCACCTTGACGTCTTCCCGGGGCTTGCGGTCCAAGAGGCCCGTGCTCCTGGCCCGTTCTTCAGCCGTCTTCATCTTGCTGAAATCCCGGCCCAGCAGGATCAGCACCGGCACGGAAAGCACGGCTATCAGGCAGTAAAAGTTCAGCGGGATGCTCCGGGCCAGCACGCTGACCGGCTCGGCCACGTCCTGGGCCTGGAGCAGGCCGATCATGAAAGCCCCCCAGCCGCTCAGCGGCAGGAGCACGCACACCGGGGTGGAGGTGGTGCGGACGATGAAGGTCAGTTTTTCGTGGGAAACTTTGAAGGCGTCGGAAATCGGCCGGGCGATGGTGCCGGCCACCAGGCAATGGAGGGTACCGGAGGTGAAAATGAGCACCCCGATAACCCAGGAAAAGATCTGGGCGCCCTTGCGGCTTTTGATCAGCGACTTTTTATGCACCGCGAACTGCACGAACCCTTCGATGCCGCCGGATTTGTTGATCAACAAAATGATGCCGCCGATCATCAGCAGCGAGAAAATAACGATGGTGTTACTGCTGCCGGTGAACACATTCACGAACGAATTCAGGGTGTCCACCATCCCGGTCAGAGGGTTGCCCGCCAGGATGCTGTAGGCGGAGTAACAGCCCAGGAACAGCGCGACATACACGTTCCTGGTCGCCATGGCCAGCACGACGGCCAGTACCGGCGGCACGACTGACAAAATACCTAAAGTTTCCATGTTCCTTCCCCAAGTTTGGTTGAGTTAAAAAAAGCCGCCTTTTACGGCGGCCGGTACATCCTTGGTTATACGCGTAGCCCCCGCCCTAGTCGGTTGTCTTTCACTTTACCCTGTTTAACGGCGGTGCGCCCGCCAAGGAGCACCTGGCGGATGCCCAGCGGCGGGGCGAGCGGTTCGGCAAAGTCGGCCAGATCGCGGATTTCTTCAAAATCGATGAGCACGATGTCGGCGTCGTCGCCAACGCCAAGGCTCCCCTTTTTCAGGCCGGCCTCAATAAAGCCAAGGCGGCGCGCCGGCAGGCAGGTCATCTTGGCCACGGCTTCGTTCAGCCCCAGAATGCCGCGCTCCTTCACGTAATGGCGCAGAAAGCGCGGGAAGCTGCCTGCGGCGCGCGGGTGCCCCAAACCGTTAAAGAGTATCCCGTCGCTGGCCAGAATGGTGCGCGGGTGAACCAAGGCCATGTCCACCTCATGCTCTTTCATGACGTGGGCCACGGCCAGAATTTCCGGGGTATCGCGCCGCACTTCGTCGAAAATTTCCCTGGTGCAGCGTTGCCCCCGGTACTTGCCGCCGCATACTTCCACAGCTTCGTAGCCGATGTCGTACCGCTCCAGAAAGCCAGGGTCGTAAGTGGCCGAGCCGATGGCAGTGCAAAAGGCGTTGTAGGGGTAGCAATCCAGCCCCAGGTCCAGGCCGGCGGCCACGGCGGCGTCCAGTGCGGCCAGAATTTCTTCCATCTGCCCGTAGGCGGCCATGCTGCCGATGTGCGAAACCTGCACCCGGACACGCTCCTCGGCGGCCACGTCAATAAGTTCGCGCACGGCTTCATGGATGTGGGCGGCGTCATCGCGGGCGTGGGCGGCCAAAAGCTTGCCGTGCCGGGCGGCCACCCGGGCCAGGGCGTGCAATTCCTCGCGGCTGGTGCCGGGCACGTAGCGCAGGCCGAAAGAAACGCCCAGGCATCCGCCGGCCAGTTGTTCATCCAGGTCGCGCGCCATTTGCGCAATCACTTCGCTCGAAACCGGGGCGTAATTGTCGGACGCGTAGCGCTTGCGAATTTCCGCATGGGCGGCGTACAGGGCGATGTTTACGGGCAAACCCTGCCTGTCGGCGGCGGCCAGGTACTCGCGCGGCAGGCAGGTGCCGATGCCGCAGTTGCCGCCGGCCACGCTGGTCACGCCCATGCGCAGCATGGCGTCCAGAATGTTGATGTCAAAGGAGTTGGCGGCCGGGTCGTAGCGGTCTTCATGCATGTGCATGTCGATAAAGCCGGGCACCACCAGGAGCCCGGCGGCGGCGATAATCTCGACCGCCGCCCCGGCGTCAAAGGGGGTAGCCGAAAGCGCGGCCACCCGGCCGTCCTTGAGGCCCAAGCTGAGCCGGGAATATATGTTGTTGGCCGGGTCTACAACAAACCCGTTGTTGATGGCGGTGTCGAACATCGTACCCGTCGCTTTCGGCGTTCACTTTTGCCTGGCGGAGGCGCCTGCGGCGCCGCCCCGGGCATCCTTCCTGCCCCGTGCAAAGAACCTTACAAAAATAATGCCGCTTTGACCATGCCTGAAATGCGGGAGTTTCAGGGATCGGGCAATTTTTTTCGCCGGGCGCTTCGGCGTTGACTCCCGGCCGCAAAAAGCGGTAGGAAGTGCGGAAACGGCGCAGCCGGAAACGCAAGCCAAGGGAGCGACCGCATGAAATTTACTTTCGCGCATAATAATATCAACGTCCTCAACCTGGAAAAAAGCCTGGCTTTCTACAAGCAGGCCCTTGACCTTGAAGAAGCGCGCCGCCGGGAAGGGCCGGACTTTACCCTGGTCTTCCTGGGCGACGGCCAGACCGGGCACCAGCTTGAGCTCACCTGGCTGCACGAGCGCGCCGCCCCCTACGACCTGGGCGACAACGAATCCCACCTGGCTCTTCGGGTGGACGACATGCAGGCGGCCCACGCCCGGCACAAGTCCATGGGCTGTATCTGCTACGAAAACGAGCCGGCGGGCCTCTATTTTATCAGCGACCCGGACGGCTACTGGATTGAAATCATTCCGGCCGGCCGCTAGCCAAAAAAGAGCTTTTGCCCGAACCCGG
>JAISDX010000158.1 GCA_031264465.1 Deltaproteobacteria bacterium
TTAAAGGATGTGATTTTGTGGTGGAACTGACTTCTATGCGAACTATAGGCATTGAAATCAATCGTATTAAGTGGCGTTGCCCTAATCCTGCATCTTGGAGAGCAAGGTTTTTCTTGTAATGCCCAGGCGGCGGGCCGCCTCGCTCTTGTTGCCGCCAGCGTTTTCCAGGGTTTCGCGCACCACGGCCCGTTCAATTTCCTCCAGGGTCATGTGGGAGAAGTCCGCCCCCAGCCGGTTGTACGGTCCGGCCGCCGCAGCCGGCGCGCCGGCTGCGGGAGCGTTGCCGGCGCCCAGGCTGGGCGGCAGTTCCTTTTCACTCACGTATTCGCCCATAAGCAGCACCACAGCGCGCTCCACCGCGTTTTCCAGCTCGCGCACGTTGCCCGGCCAGGCGTATTTGAGCAGCCGGTCCATGGCGCCCGGCGTGAAGCCCTTGACCGCCTTGCCGTTTTTTTGCGCGAACTTGCGCAAAAAGTGCGCGGCCAGGAGCGGAATATCCTCCCGGCGCTCGCGCAGGGACGGCACGGTAAGCGAAACCACGTTCAGACGGTAGTACAGGTCCTGCCGAAAGCGCCCGGCCTCCACTTCCGCCTCCAGGTCGCGGTTGGTGGCCGCCAGAATGCGCACGTCCACCTTGATGGCCCGGTCGCCGCCAACGCGCTGGATTTCCCGCTCCTGCAGGGCGCGCAGAAGCTTGGCCTGCATGGCCGGCGGCATTTCGCCGATTTCGTCCAGAAAGATGGTGCCCCGGTCGGCGGCCATAAAGCGGCCTTCCCGCCGCTTTTCCGCCCCGGTGAAAGCGCCCTTTTCATGCCCGAACAGTTCCGACTCCAGCAGGGTTTCGCTTAAGGCGGCGCAGTTCACGGCCACATACGGCCCCTTGGCCCGGCCGCTGCCGGAGTGAATCAGCCGGGCGACCAGTTCCTTGCCGGTGCCGGATTCGCCGTTGACGAGCACCGTGGCCTCGGAAGGAGCGATGGCCCGCACCATTTCCATAAGCTGGCGCAGGGCCGGGCTCTGCCCGACAATCTGCCCGGCGGCGTCCGCGCCCTGGGCCAGGGCCTGGCGCAAGTTGTGGTTTTCGTCACGCAGCCGGGCGTGGTCGGCGGCCCGTTCCAGAGTAAGGCGCAGGTCGTCGAAGTCCAGCGGCTTGGTAAGGTAGTCGTAGGCGCCGGACTTGAGCGCCTCCACCGCGTTTTCCACATTGGAGTAAGCCGTCATGATGATAACCGGTATGGCCGGGTTGTAGGCTCTTATTTCCTTGAGGGCTTCGATGCCGGAAAGGGCGGCCATGCGCACGTCCATGAGCACCAGATCGAACGACCGCTCGCGGCACAGGGCCACAGCGCTCTCGCCGTCGGCCGCGCCCCGGGTAAGGTAGCCCCATTCTCCCAGCAGGGTGAGCAGGGTGGTGCGGTGGGCGTTGTCGTCATCGACAATCAGGAGTTTGAGTTTCTTGTCCATGTCTTCTCCAAAAAACTAGGAGGAAAGGTCGCCATTGTCGGCAGGGTCCAGAGGCAGCAGCAGGGTGAAGGCGCTCCCTTCGCCCGGCTTGCTCTCCACCAGCACCCGGCCGCCGTGCCCTTCGGCAATCTGCTGCACGATGGCCAGGCCCAGGCCGGTTCCGGAAGCCTTGGTGGTGAAATAGGGCGTGAAGATGGAGGCCATGTCCGCCGGTGCGATGCCGCCGCCGGTGTCGCGTACGCCCAGGCGAAAGCGTCGCTGGTCCTCGTCACGCTCCAGGGTGACGCGCAAATTGCCGCCGTCCGCCATGGCCTGCACGGCGTTCAGGAACAGGTTGAGCAGGGCCTGGGTCAGGCGTTCGCCGTCCAGCCGCGCCTTGGGGAAGCCCGGCTCGGGCCGGTAGTCCACCCGGATGTCCTTGGCCTGCAAGTCGGCCCCGGCCAGGCGCAGGGCGCGCTCGATTACCGCGTTTACGTCCGTTTCCGCCGCTTGCACGGCGGCCGGGCGGGAAAATTCCAAAAGCTCGGTCACCACCCGGTTCAGCCGCCCCACCTCGGCCACCATGGTGCGGGCCGCCTCTTCCTCCGGGCCGCCGGCCGGCACTTTTTGCGCGAGATAAGTGGCCAGGCCCTTGATGGAGCTTAAGGGGTTGCGGATTTCATGCGCCACCCCGGCGGCCAGGCTCCCCAGGACGCCAAGGCGCTCGCCGCGCCGGAGCTCTTCCTGCAGGCGCTTCATTTCGGCAATGTCGCGAATGAGCACCACGCACCCCAAAAACTCGCCGTTCTCGCCCCGAATTTGCGAAGCGCTCAAACTTACCGGTCTAGGGCTCACCGGCTTTGGCCCCGCCGGCCAGGGCAGCGCCGCTTCCTGCTCGGGCAACCGGCGCTTGCGCTTGAGTTTTTCGGCCATGTCCCGCCAGTTCTGGCCGGGGAGCGAATCGAGCGGCCGGCCTGCCGTCTCGCCGGCAGAGAGACCGAGGAGGCGCAAGGCCTCGGGGTTGGCCTGGCCGATATTGCCGCGCGGGTCGGTGGTAATCAGCCCCAGCGGCATGCTGTTCATCACTTCGGCGGCCAGGGCCTGCGTGTTTTTGAGCAGGCGGCGGGAACGGCGGTAGCTGTAAGCCCAGAACAGGCAGAGAATGCCGCCCAGGGCCAGGGCGGCAACCAGGGCGGCCGTGAAAATGCTGTTGGCCCGGTCGCCTTTCAGCGCCGCCGCGTAAGGCTGCAAAGCAAAACCCACCATGGCGAAGGTGCTGGAATCGTCCCGGTTGCCCGTCTGGCCGCCGTCGCGCCAGTCACGCCAGTCGCGCCTGGCCGGGCCGGCATCGCGGGCCTGGTCCGAGCGGGGAGCCATCATGTGCCGGCCGTGCGCGCGCTCCTCCATCATGTGCCGCCGCGGCCCCCGGCGCCAGTTGTCGCGCACCGGGGAAAATTCGCGGTACACCTCGAACACCGGCAGGCTCTCGCCTTCCAGCAGTCCGGGCGCGTCCAGGATGCGCCACTGGGCTTTTTCGGGCGGGGCGCCCGGGGGCAGCAGGGCGCCGTCGATGGTGCGCCCGACCCGCGCGCTGTCGCTGTGCGCCAGGATTACGCCGGCCCGGCTCACCACCGCCATGTACACGATGCCCGGCTGGTCGGCCGTTTCCTCAATCAGGGGCTGGAGCAGGGCCCGTTCGCTCTGCCAGCCCATCCAGGTGCGAGTGCCGGCCTCCAGCGCCCAAATCAGCGAATCGGCCCGATCCAGGTAGATGCGGGTAACATGGCCGTGCTCGCGCGAGGCGTTGTGCACGGCCATGCTCAGCACGGCCAGGCCCAGCAGGGCCGCCAGCCCCAGCACCAGCCAGAGCGGAAAGCCGAACAGCTGTCGGCCGGTTCCAGCGGAGCCCTCAAGCCGGGCTTTGTTTTTGGCTAATTTGTTATTGGACATATTCTTCCTTTGAGTATTTTTTACACAGCCAGTCAAGGGGGTGTGGGTAATTTTTTATCAGTCGCCAAACCCGGCCGGGTTGAGGTTTGTAAGCTTGATCCATAAATATATTAATTAAATTAAATCGTTAAATATATTATTGGTCTTTGGCACGCTCGTTGCTCTAGTCCGGGCAGGGAGGCGTTGGTGCATATACAAATTTGATACATAACTGTTAATTGGAGATAAAAAATGAGCAGAACCAAGATTTTCAGCGTTACCCTGGCCCTGATGCTGGCCGTCAGCCTTGCCGGTTTGAACATCGCCGAGGCCCGTTCCTGGCACCGCGGCGGCCCGGACGCGGCCTATACCCAAGAACAGTCGGCCGAAATGAAGGCCCTGTGGGACGAGCATTACAAGCAGGCGCAGCCGCTGCACCGCCAACTGCGCGCCAAGCAGGCCGAACTGGAACAACAGTACTACATCGACGGCAACGACAACGCCAGGGTGCAGAAAATTTTCCGCGACATGGCCGACATCAAGGCCAAGCTGTTCACGGTTAACAACGACTACCGCGCCAAGTGCGAAGCCAGGGGATTTGGCGGCGGCTACGGCTTGGGCTACGGGCATGAAGGCGGCTACAAGGGCAACTGCGGCGGCGGCCCCCGCCACGGCTGGAACGGCGGCGACGACGGCCGGCGCGGACATCGCGGCGGCTGGTAACAACCAAGCCCGACTCACCCACAAACACCGCCGGAGCGTCGCGCGACCCGGCGGTGTTTGTGTTGATCGAGCGGCGTATTTCCGCAAAAGCGCTTGCCCTAACCTGGCACTTTGCATAATATGATCAGGCCAACCCGGCGCCCATGATCATCACCATAACGGAGGGTGCAATATGCCCAGCGCGAACCAGACCGCCACGGCTCCCAAGAAAAAGACCATTCTCGACTTGCAGCAGATGAAAGATAAGGGCGAAAAGGCCGTCTGGGTCGTCGCCTATGACGCCTGCATGGCTTCCTACGCCGAAAAGGCCGGCATGGACATGATCCTGGTGGGCGACTCCATGGGCATGATCGTCTACGGCTACCCCGGCACCGTGCCGGTGAGCATGGATATGAGCATCTTCCACTGCCAGGCCGTGCGCCGTGGCGCGCCCGATACCTATATTATCGGCGACATGCCCTTCGGCTCCTACCACGAAAGCTCGGCCGACGCCGTGCACAACGCCGTGCGCTTCCTGAAGGAAGCCGATGTTGACGCCATCAAGCTGGAAGGCGGCGTGGCCGTAAAAGATAAAATCGAGGCCATTTGCAAGTCCGGCATCGTGGTGTTCGGGCATATCGGCCTGACCCCGCAAAGCTCGGCCGCCCTAGGCGGCTTCAAAGTACAGGGCAAATCCACGGCCGGAGCGCTGGCCGTGCTGAACGACGCCCGGGCCGTTTACGAAGCCGGGGCGCGCTGCCTGCTGATTGAAGGGGTGCCGGAAGTGGTGACCGCCTTTGTGGCCAAAAGCCTGCCCATTCCGGTGTACGGCATCGGGGCCGGGGTCAGGTGTGACGGCCAGGTGCTGCTGGCGGCCGACCTGCTGGGCATGTACGAGGCCTTCACCCCGAAGTTCTCCAAACGCTACATGAACCTGGCCCACGACGTGACCAACGCTTTCCGCGAATATGTGGAAGAAGCCAAGGCCGGCGCCTTCCCAGCGCCGGAGCACATGTACAAATACACCGGCGACGAAGCCGAACTGCAAAAACTGTTTGCCGACTACAAATTCCAGCTTTAAAATCCAGCGGCAGCCTCCCGCCGGGCGGCTGCCTTTTCCGCTCCGGCGCTTCAGGCCCCAGCGCTTTAGACTGGGGGACGGCCGAGGCTTTCGCAAGCGTATGATTTTTCATCAAGCTTTAACAAAATTGGGTTGAAAAATGTGGGTAGTCCTTTGAACATGCTGACTCCGGTTGAAATCGTTCAATATTATGCCGAGGCCGGAGCCAAAAAATGCGCCGCGCCCGGCCTGAAGCTCCTTTTGCTCGGCATCCTGGCCGGTTTTCTCATCGGCATGGGCTCGGCCGTCACCAACACCGCCACCCATTCCATCGAGAGCGTGGGCGTGGCCCGCATGGTGGCCGGCCTGCTGTTCCCCTTCGGCCTGGGCATTGTTATTTTGACGGGGGCGGAGCTTTTTACCGGCAACTGCATGATTCCGGTTTCGCTGGCCGAAGGGAAGGCCGGCTGCTTCCACATGCTGCGCAACTGGTTTTGGGTCTATTTCGGCAATTTCATCGGGGCGGCGCTGTTGGCCGCGGCCTGCGCCTATTCCGGGCAGTTGGACCATTCCGGCGGTTATCTGGCCGTGTACACCATGAAAGTGGCGGCGGCCAAGTGCGGTCTGAGCTTCTGGTCGGGCGTGGTGCTGGGTATTTTGTGCAACCTTTTGGTCTGCCTGGGCGTGCTGTGCAGCTTTTCCGCCAAGGACACCACCGGCCGCATTCTGGGCGCCTACATTCCGGTGGCTTTTTTCGTCATTTGCGGCTTCGAGCACTGCGTGGCCAACATGTATTACATTCCGGCGGCCATTTTCGCTTCCTACATACCGGAATACGCGGCCCAGGCCGCCGCGCTGGGCGTGCAGTCCACGTTCACCTGGGGCGAATTCATAGTGAACAACCTCATCCCGGTGACCATCGGCAACATCATTGCCGGGGCCATGGTCATCATGCTGCTCTGGGCGGCGCATTGGCGCCGCGGCAAAGCCTAGCCGCCCAACCTGCTCCCTTCCCTCGCTGAAAATTTGAGCCCCACCTGGTTTGTTCAGGCGGGGCTCTGGTGTTGCGCTTTACCGGCGCGGCTAGTTCTTGAACGAATGGATCGGCGCCGGAATACGGCCGCCGCGCTTGATGAAGTCAACCGAGCCGTATTTGCTTACCGGCATGACCGGGGCGTGGCCCAAAAGTCCCCCGAATTCCACGTGGTCGCCCACCTTGGCTCCGGCGGCCGGGATTACCCGCACGGCCGTGGTCTTGTGGTTGATTACCCCAATGGCCGCCTCGTCGGCGATAATGGCCGAAATGGTCTCGGCCGGGGTGTCGCCCGGCACCACGAACATGTCCAGGCCCACGGAGCAGACCGCGGTCATGGCCTCGAGCTTGTTCAGGTCCAGCGCGCCGCGCTCCACGGCGGCGATCATGCCGGCGTCTTCGGAAACAGGGATAAAAGCCCCGCTCAGGCCGCCCACGTGCGAGCAGGCCATGACGCCGCCCTTTTTCACGGCGTCGTTGAGGAGGGCCAGGGCGGCGGTTGTGCCGTGCGTGCCTACGGATTCCAGTCCCATTTCCTCAAGGATGCCGGCCACGGAATCGCCCACGGCCGGGGTGGGCGCGAGCGAAAGGTCCACAATGCCGAAAGGCACGCCCAGACGCCTGGAGGCTTCCAGTCCGACGAGTTGCCCCATGCGCGTCACTTTGAAGGCGGTTTTCTTGATGGTTTCGGCCAGCACGTCAAAGGGCTCGCCGCGCACTTTCTCGATGGCCCGCTTGACCACGCCCGGGCCGCTCACGCCCACGTTGATCACGCACTCGGCCTCGCCCACGCCGTGGAAGGCGCCGGCCATAAAAGGATTGTCTTCCACCGCGTTGGCAAAAGCCACGAACTTGGCGCAGCCGATGCTGCCGATGTGCGCGGTCAGGGCGGCGGTTTCCTTGATCACTTCGCCCAGGCGGCGCACTGCGTCCATGTTGATGCCGGCCGCCGTGGAGCCGACGTTGACCGACGAACAGACGAACTCGGTGGCGGCCAGGGCCCGGGGGATGGCATTGAGCAGCAAGGTGTCGCCCTGGTTGCAGCCCTTGTGCGCCAAGGCGGAAAAACCGCCCACGAAATTCACGCCCAGTTCTTTGGCGGCTCTGTCCAAGGCCAGGGCATAGGCCACGGGTCCCGAGGTTTCGGACTCGGGGTCCAGGTCTTCGGCCGCGCCCAGGAGCAGGGCTATGGGGGTTACGGAAATGCGCTTGTTGATGATGGGAATGCCGAACTCGCTCTCGATCTGCCGGCCGGTTTGCACCAGTTTTTCGGCCGAGCGGACGATTTTCTCGTAAATTTTCCGGGTGGCCTTGCCGCTGCTGGAATCTATACAGTCCAGCAACGCAATGCCCATGGTGATAGTTCGAATATCGAGGTTTTGTTCTTCGATCATGCTGACGGTTTCGAAAATTTGTCTGGTATCCATGGCGCGCCTTATAAAGAATGGCAAAAATTGGAGCTTGAAATTTACCCCGAACACAACCTGACGGGCTTTTCCGCCTGAAAACGGTTCAGTCCGCCGCGCCCGCTTGCGCCGGCGCGCTAAATCTGGTGCATGGAATCGAAAATTTCCACGCGCTGCAGGCGAATTTCCATGCCCAGTTCCTCGCCGGTGCTCTGCAGGCTCTTTTTTACGTCGTCAAACGGGCGCGGCCCCTTGCCCAGGTCTACCAGCATGGTCATGGTGAAGTAGCCGTCCATGACGGTCTGGGTGACGTCGAGAATGTTCACGTCCTGCTTGTAGAGCGTGGCGCTGATGCCCGCGATGATACCGGGCCTGTCCCTGCCGATAACGGTGATAATCGCTTTCATGAATACTCCGGTTGTTGTGTGCTGAAAATTTAAAGCATATCCGGCGCCGAACCGCAAGAAAAAGAGCGGGCCCGCACCGGGCCTGCCCAAGTGATTTTGTTTGTGTGGCAACCATTTGCCGGCATTATTGGTTTGTAAAAAACCGAGCGGTTTGGTAAAAGGGACCAGTGGTTTTCAACCCTGAAAGCGGGAGGCGTCATGCATAAAAACGAACTGAGAACCCCGGCCATATTGGTGGATCTTGACATACTGGAGCGGAACATCGCCGCCTGCCAGAAAATCGCCGACGACAACCATAAACAGCTCTGGCCCATGATCAAAACGCACAAGAGTACGGAAATTGCCCTCATGCAGCAAAAAGCCGGGGCGCAGGGCTTTTTGGGCGGCACGCTGGACGAGTGCGAAGCGCTCTGCCGGGCCGGCATCAAAAACATCATGTTCGCCTACCCGGTTTCCGACCCGGTGAGCGTGGAGCGGGTGGTCGCCCTGGCCAAAGCCTGCGATTTCACCATCCGCCTGGACTGCGCCGACGCCCTCTCCGAGCTCAACAGCGCGGCCGGAGCCGCCGGCGCGGCCGTCAATTATACCATCATCGTCGATATCGGCCTGCACCGCTTCGGCATGCCGGCCGAAGAGACGCCGGCTTTCGCGAACAGCCTGAAACCGTTTGACAACCTGGTGTTCAAGGGCATTTCCACCCACCCCGGCCACGTATATGGCGCGGCCAGGCGGGAAGAGGTGGACGCCGGCGCGGCCGACGAGCGCCGCCTGATGGGGAAAGCCAAGGAATGCCTGGCCGCGGCCGGCTTCCAGTGCCAACTCGTCACCAGCGGCAGCACCCCGACGTTCGCCACGGCCGCCAAGGACGAGAACATCAACGTGCTGCACCCGGGCAACTATGTGTTCAACGACATGTTGCAGGTGTTCTTCGGCTCGGCCACCCAGGCGGATTGCTCGCTGCGCGTGCTGGCTTCGGTCATCTCCCGTCCGGCGCCGGATCGGCTGCTCATCGACGCCGGCGCCAAGTGCTTCGGCCTGGACCAGGGCGGGCATGGCGCAAGCTCCGTGCGCGGCTTTGGCGGCATTGTCGGCCGGCCGGACCTGGAACTTTACAGCCTGTCCGAGGAAGTCGGCAAAATCCACCCGGCCGGGCTTAAAGTGGGCGAGCGCATCGAGGTTATCCCCAACCACGCCTGCAGTTCCGCCAACCTTACCGACTGGCTGGTCGGCTGCCGGGGAGACAAGGTCGAACGCCTGATTGCGGTCGATATCCGCGGCAATTCCACCAGGCTCGGCGTCAAAGCCTGACAAGCGGCGCAAACTGAAAATGAAAGGCTTCCGCCTGGAGTAAGCCTTTCATTTTTTTATTAATTGTTAAATGCTCCAAAGAAAGGCTAAGTAATGAGAAGTTTTGTTTCCGGGCAAAAAGCTTTATTGTCATTGCGGAAAGGTTGGACTGTGTTAAGGTATACCCTATGGATGAGAGCATTAGTAAAACTGTAACCACGCCCGTTCCGGCCAGTCCGGAAACCGCGCCTGTGACGCTGGGGCCGTGCCGGCTGTGGACCCTGCCGTTCATCAGCTTTGCGGCCATCAACTTTTTCATTTTCCTGGGCTTCGATTTTCTGCTGCCCACCCTCAGTCTGTTTCTGGAAAGCAACCAGTTCAGCGAGGCGGAAATCGGGCGCATTTACGGCGTGTTCACGGTTTCGGCCGTGTTCACCCGCATGTTCGCGGCCCGCTGGACGCTGCGTCTCTCGGCCCTGCGCCTGGTGGCCCTGGGGCTTTTGTCCTGCGGCCTGGCTTCGGCCTCTTTTTATATTACCGACGGCGAAATGATGACCATCGGCTGCCGGCTGCTGCAAGGGGCCGGCTTCGGCCTGGCCTCCACCCTGATTACCGCCCTGGCTTCGCAGGTCATCCCCTTGTCCCGCATGGGCGAGGGCATGGGCTACCTTGGCCTGGGCACCACCGTGGCTCTGGCTTTGGGGCCGTTTTTCGGCATCTGGCTGATGGAAGAACTGGGCTTTATGGCTCTGTTCCTGTGCACGGCCGCCTGCTATGTGGCCGGCATGGCCGTGGTCTGGCTCATGCCCAACGTGGAACTGGCGGCGCTCAAAGCCGCCCCGGCCGGCGGGCCGGAAGAGGCGGCGCACGGCCGCAAACGGCGGCACGTGCGCACCACGGGCTTTCAGCGTCCCCGCCCGGTGCTGTTCAGCCGCCTGGTCATCCCCCAGTCCACCCTGATGTGCATCCTGGGCACTATCCTGTGCGCTCCGGTGGTGTACATGGCCCTGTTCTGCAAGGAACGGGGGCTGCCCTACGCCGGACATTTTTTCGTGATCTGCACCATCGGGGTGTTCATTTCCCGCCTCAGCGCCGGGCGCATCCACGACCGCATCGGTCACCCCTACGTGATTGTGCCCTCCAGCCTGCTCCTGGGCGCCACCATGCTGATGCTCTACTTCACCGAGACCCGGAACATGATTTTTACGGCCTCGCTCCTGTACGGCTTCGGCATTGGGGCACTCTTCCCCAGTTTGCAGGCCCTGGCCCTCAGCAGCGCGCCGCTGGACCGGCGCACCGAGGCTTCGGCGTCCTTTTTCAACGCCTACGACTTCGGCTTCGGCCTGGGGGCGCTGGCCCTGGGGTCCATTGCCGGGCTTAGCGGCAGCTACGCCACCATTTACTGGGTGGCGGCCCTGCTCGCGGTGCTGTTTCTCGGCTTTTATTCGACCTATTACCTGATCCTCCACCGCCGCGCCGGACGCCCGCAGCGCGCCGCGCCGGACCGGGCGCCATAAGCCGGACTCAGTCTTTCAGGAAAATTTCAAGGCGTTCTTTACCCTTGCCGGGGTTGTTGCGCTTAAGCCGCACCGGGCCGATTTCCCCGGTGCGCTGCAAATGGGTGCCGCCGCAGGCCACCCTGGCAAAACCTTCTATCTCCCAATAGCGCTGTTCCGCGGCCGGGTCGCTGAAGTCGCTCCGGATGGGGTGATCCTCGGCAATCAAGCGATCCATTTGGGCCTGGAGGTCCGGGATAATTGAGGCGATGCTTCCTTCCCAGCGAAAATCCAGCCGGGCCTTGTCGGCGGTGATGTTGGCCCCGATGCGCTCCGGGTGGCCGTAATTGCGGTAAACCAGCTCCAGCGCCAGCTCGGCCGCGAAATGCAGCTTCATCAGCCGGTAGCGGAGCGGCCAGTCGATGGTCAGGCGCACGCCGTCGCCCGCCTTGAGCCCGTGCCCGTCCGCCAGGGTGTAGTAAATTTCCCGGCCGCGCTTTTCGGCCGCGAGCACCGGCCGGCCGCCGATGGTCCCATCGTCGGACTGCTGCCCGCCGCTGAAGGCGAAAATGATGGTGCGGTCCAGGGTAATTTGATTGCCGTCGACCGTGTTCACGCGGGCCTCAAGTTCCCGTTGGTAAGGGGCTGGCCAGAACACTTTATCCACACTCATGCGCCGTTCTCCCTCCAAGAAATTGCTTGCGTTTTTTTTCAGGCAGACACTAAATTTTTCGGACAAAATCCGCAAGCCCACTTGCGCCGGCCCGCGCCCTGGCTTAGGCTGTTTCTCAAACCGGCCTCGTGGTCGGCAGCCGCCCGGTTGCGCGGCCAGTGACCAAATAACCGGATTCAACTTCAGATCAACTTTTCAAGGAGCCCGAGCATGGAAAAAGTCTTGTCCAACCCGCTGAAGGACGCGCTGAAGCGGGGTAAACCCCAGTATGGCTGCTGGCTGAACAGCACCACGCCCATGATGGCGGAAATAGCCGCCACCTGCGGCTACGACTGGCTGCTCTACGATGGCGAACACGGCCCCAACGACACCCAGAGCCTTTTCCACCAGCTTCAGGCCGCCGACGGCTACAATAGCCATGCGGTCTGCCGCATTCCGGAAAACCACGACGCCACTTTCAAACTGGTGCTGGACATGGGCTTCAAGACCATCATGGTGCCGCTGGTCGACAACAAGGCCAAGGCCGAGGCCGCCGTGCGCGCCATGACCTACCCGCCCGTCGGCGTGCGCGGCGTGGGGGCCCTGGTGGGCCGCGCCACCCGCTGGAACAGCGTGGCCGACTACGCCAGAAAAGTGCAGGACACCCTCTGCCTGGTGGCCCAGATTGAAACCGTGGAAGCGGTGAACAACCTGGACGAAATCGCTTCCGTGCCCGGCGTGGACGTCATGTTCATCGGACCGGCGGATCTTGCCACCAGCATGGGTTTTTACGGCGACTTCAACCGCCCGGAAGTGCTAGAAGCCATTGAAAGCACCATCAAGCGCATCGTCAAGCTCGGCAAGGTTGCCGGCGCGTTCACCATGGGCGACCTCTCCCGCCAATGCCTGGACTGGGGCGCTCTGTTTGTTTCCGTGGCCAGCGATCTGCTGGTCTACAAGCAGGGTCTGTCGGACCGCCTGGCCCGGTTTAACCCCAAGGCCAAGGTCGAATATTAGCACCATGTAGCATTCAAAATGGAGGGCACTATGCACAACAAGGCGCAAGGTACGGTTTTTGTCGACCGTTACACAAACGGTATAGTGGGGCCGAAAACAGAAATGCTCGGGCCGGTTAAAGATGGCGGCTATATTGTTGCCAATACCGCGCCCGGATGTTGGGGGCCAATGATTACCCCAAGCATACGCGGCGGACATGAAGTTACCCTGCCTGTGGCCGTGGAAGGCGCGGAAGCGGGCGATGCCATTGCTATCCGTATTCTGGGGCTGGACGTGACTTCAACCGTAACCGCTTCCGGCAACGATGCCGGTATTGAAGGCCGTTTTCTCGGCGATCCTTTTGTCGCCGGCAAATGCGCCTCTTGTGGGGAACTCAACCCGCCGACCAGGCTTGAGGGCATTGGAGAAGGCGCCGTGCGTTGCGCAAAGTGCGGGGCGGAAGCTTCGCCCTTCAAGTTCAATAACGGATACACCATCACTTTTAACGAACAGCGGAGCATCGGGTTAACTTTGCACAAAGAAGGAGCGGAGAAGGCCGCGCACAATGCCTCAAATTGCATGCATCTGCCCGCAAACTCCGCTCAACATCCGGTCGTGGCCTTCGCGCCGCATGATCTGCCGGGAATGATTGCCAGATTGTGTCCATTCCTGGGGCAACTCGGCACAACTCCTTCCGCCGATTTCCCCGATTCGCACAACGCGGGCGACTTCGGTCAATTTCTGGTGGGAGCGCCTCACGAGTATGGCAAGGATGTAGCCGGGCTGGAGTGCCGCACGGACGGGCACATGGATATAAACATGGTGCGTAAAGGCGCCATCCTGATCTGCCCCGTGAAGGTGCCCGGCGGCGGCGTCTATATCGGCGACGCCCACGCCATGCAGGGAGACGGGGAAATCGCGGGACATACCTGTGATGTTGCCGCCCTGGCCACACTGCGGGTGCATGTAATAAAAAACCTCTCCATTGACGGCCCCATATTGTTGCCGGTAGCCGAAGATTTGCCGCTGCTGGCCCGCCCGTTCAGTGAAAGTGAGTATGCCGCCGCTGAATCTCTGGCGGCTGAATGGGGAGTTCCCGCAGTTGAAAAAACCGCTCCGGTCTCATTTATCGGTAGCGGCGCGAATCTGAACGATGCCATTGACAATGGGTTGTCCAGAGCTGCCAAAGCGCTCCAGATCAGCCTGGAGGAGATTAAGAACCGGTGCACCATAAACGGCGCTATCCGCATAGGACGGGCTCCGGGCGTAGTCACGGTCACGTTTCTCGCGCCCGTGGAAAAACTGCAAAAGCTCGGTATCTACACGCTCATAAAAGAGCAATACGTTGATGTGCCGGAATAGCAGGATGTGATGAAACTCTCACGTTCCGGAGCGGTCCCGAGCGCTCCGGAACGTATTTTCATTCACTACCGGCGGAATTCCGAGCCTGTCCAAAGGTCATGCGGCTTCGCTATTCCCTGGCGCACTTCTCGCATCTGCCTTGTATTTCAATCGAATTATCCCGCAAAGACCTGCCCATTTCGCGGAGTCTGGCCCGCATGGACTCGTACAGGGCCGGGTCATCCAGCTCTTCCGCCTGGTGGCATTCCGAGCACACGAACATCAGCAGGGCATGTTCGTCATGGTTGCCGGTGCAGGGAATGAACGTATTCGTGGAGTTGATGCGGTGCACAAGGCCGTATTGCAACAAAAAATCCAGAGTTCGGTAAATGGTGGCCGGGGTGAGGCGTTCTCCTTTGCCGCGCATTTGCTCGATAAGATCATAAGCCTTTACCGGGCTGCCCGCCGCCAGCAGGAGTTCCAGAATCGCGCGGCGCAGCCTGGTAAGACGCACGCCGTGCCTTGTACAGACCTCTTCCGCCTGGCGCAGGCCGCGCGCGATGTTGTCGGAGCGATCTTGTCCGGTCATTGCTTATACGGCTCCACTTTGTCCAGTTGCACCCGGTAGCCGGAAGCCCCCATGCTGCCGGAGTCGGTTCTTTCCACGGTAATTGTCCCATAGGCCCAAATCGCGTCCATTGAGCGGATTCCTTTCAAGGGTTTTTCCAGCTTGACGTAGATAATTTGATTCGCCGGCGGGGGCGGCACATGGATACAGGCCCCGAAATACGGAACAAGCAAAAATTCTTTGAGTTCCTCGTCATTTTCCCAATCCAGCGGCGCAATAAAGCCGGGAATTTTTATCCGCTGCCCGTTCATCCCCTCATTGACCGGAGCCTTGGCCCACTCCGCCATGAAGGTTTCAAGCGCTTTTTCCGCACGCGGATCACCGTCGGACAGATTGTCTATGTCGAGTTTATCGAAAATTTTTTCAGGATGCCAGGACTGTGGCACAAGTTCTTCCCATCGTACCTCCCGGTATGCAGCCGAAGCGGCCGTGCCGGCAGCGGGAAGGAAAAGCCAGAACAAACCGCAAACGGCGATAAATGCCGCGCATTTTATATCGGTCATCATAAATACCTTCGGTAGGAAAACAGCAGAACAAGAAGCAGCAGTAAAACGCCCGAGGCGAAACCGGCCAGCGCAGTCGGGCGCCTGCCGTGCCGCAGGGCGAAAGGCATGAGTTCCGCCAGGGCGATAAAAACCAGCGCTCCGCCCGCGCAGGCGAACAGCAGTTGTAGCATGTCAGGTGAAAATAGCGTCCGCAGGCTGAAGTAGGCCAGTATGGCGGCCAGGGGAGGCGCAGCGCCCGCCAAAACGGCATAAGCGAAGTCCCGGCGCGGGTGTTGGCCGCGCCCGGATGATAAGCCGATGGAAATTCCCAGAGGGACATTGTGCGCCAGCATGGCTCCCGCCAAGGCCCAGCCCAGCCCTGTATGCGCCATGACGCTGCTGAACACGATGAAGCACTCCGGCAGATTATGCAGGGCGACGGCCAGAGCGACATCGATACCGGCAGGGCCTTTTTCAAGATCCGTAGCGCCCTTTTTTCTATAGCGCGATACAAATTCGATAAACAACATCAAGCCGATTCCCGAAAGGAACGCGCCAGCGGCTTTCAGGGAAAGGTTCAGGCTGGCGGCGGAAAGGCCGAGGCAGGTCATGACGCCCGCCCCGAAGGCGACCACGCCCCCCAGCCGGCGGGCATCAAGCCTGACGGCCGCAAAGGGGCCAACCCAGCCCAGGCAGACCGACAAACCACAAAGCAGAGTCAGAGCCGAAGCCAGAATGATTTGCGGCAGGGAAGCCACGGCCGCCCGCTCAAGTTTGAAGGCCCTGATTGCATACGCCGCCCCGCCCGCGGCGGACGAAACATTTTCTATGGTCATTTCTCCATAGACCCAAACCGTATCCATGGTCCTGATGTTCTCGGCGGGGCGGCTCAGGCTGACGCTGACAATCTGATTTTGCGGCGGCGGCGGGACATGGATACATGCGCCGTAATACGGCACCAGTAAAAATTCCGTCAGCGATTCGTCCTCATTACGCTCCAACGGGACGACAAATCCGTATATTTTTACATGCCTTCCTTGCAAAGCGGGATTTACCGAAGATTTTCCGCGTCGTTCCAGGTATGCTTCCAGCTCTTTTTCGCTGTCAAGCTCCGCAGGGGCAAGTGTTTCGCCGCGCGCCGCCTCCGGCAGTAATTGTTCCCAGCTCAGGCTCTGGTAGTCCGGCTCCTGCCGCTCCGCCGCCGGGAGAGGCGCGGGAAACAGGACCGGCAGCATGAAAAGGATTACAGCAAAAAAAATCATCGCCTTTTTTGCCTGAACAAGAGGATTTTTTTCCGCGCCGGCCAGCGGCTGAGAGGAAGCGGGCCGCCGATTCATCTTGGGATAAAACAAAAAAAAGTGTGATTATTGTTCATAAGGATACCGTAAGCCCATCCGACAAACTCATCCGGTATGCGCGAAAGGCCGGAATCAAACTGGCCGCGAGACCGGCCAGGCAAATGCCGCCCGCAAGCGCCCATTCTCCGGCGGACGGAAGCGACAGGTAAAGAAATATGCCGTAGTTGTCGGCCAGCAGAGGGCTGATGGCCGCCACCAGCAGATACAACACCGAAAAACCGCCGATGATGCCCGTGGCGACAAGCAGCCCGCCCTCGCAAGCCATCAGCGTCAGAATATCCAACGGTTTTGCGCCGGCGGAACGCAAAATGGCCAGTTCACGCCTGCGTTCGCCAAGGCCCGCCAGGATGGCGGCCGCCAGTCCGGCCAGCCCGGCAACGGTAACCAGGGCGGAAACAAGCAATAGAGCCCGCTCACCGGTGTCGACCATGCTCCAGATCTGATCCATGGCTACTCCCGGCATGACGCCCGTGAGCGGTTCGGCCTTCCATTCGTTAAGCTCGCGTTGTAAGGCAAAAACTTGGCTGCGCTTTTTCAGCCCGACCAGCATTGCCGTAATGCTTTTGGGTTCAAGGTTAAAGCGCGCCGCCTGTTCCGGCGTGATCCTGAGGCCCGGCACCGGAGCGCCGCCCCGCCAGTTGATGTGGATGGCTTCCATGGCTTCCAGGCTGATATACAAGGAGCGGTCCACCGGGGTGCCTGTCGGCGCGAGGAGGCCGGTTACGGCAAAGGGCTTGTCGCCGTGTTCCGTGAGGTGGGTGCCGCTGTTCCCGTGGCTCAGAATGATTTTTTGCCCCAGGGCATAGCCGAGCTTTTTCGCTGTTTCAGCACCCAGGGTCACGTCAAAAAGCTCTTCAGGCCTCCGGCCTTGCGCCAGCTCGATTTGCCTTCCCCCCCGGAATCGGTAGTGGTCAAAAAAATCGTTGCTGGTTGCCACCACGGGGTATCCCTTGTGGGAATCGCCGAGAGAAATCGGAATGGTCCAAGCCACCTCGTCCCGCTCGGCAATGGACCGGGCGCTGTCCCAGCCCATGTTGTTCGTGGCGCCGCCGAGATGAAAAATGGCGTACAACATCAACTGCATATCACCGCCACGCGCGCCGACGACCAGATCCGTGCCCGACACTGACTGAACGAAACTTTCTCTGATTTGTGTTTTGAGCTTTTCCATGCCCAGCAGCAGAGTGGTGGAAAGCGCGATGGAAAACACGATCAGAACAAGCGTGCCGCGCCGGTTCCAGGCGCTCTTCCCCGCAAGAAACAACAAGTAACGGAAGCATCGCATCAGACAACCTCCTCGGCCGCCCGATTCAAGTCAGGCAGATGAGTCCTGGTTGAAAACTCCTCCGCCAGGCTTTGATCGTGACTGACGAACAGCAAGGATGCTCCCAGGGAGCGGCATTCGCCGAGCAACAGTTGGAGAAAGGCTTTTCTCCTGTCGGCGTCCAGAGACGAGGTCGGTTCGTCCGCAATTAGCAACGGCGGTTTGCCTATAAGGGCGCGGGCCGCGGCAACGCGCTGTTGTTGTCCGACCGAGAGCTTGTTGACGGGTTTTCTCCAAAGCGAAGCCGACAAATCCAGACGCTCCAGCAATTTTTTTGCTTCCGCCAGCGGCGTTTCAGCCTGGGCGCAGGCCCGTTCATTGCGCAACGGAGAAAAACGGCATGGGATAAGTACATTTTCCAGAATGGACAGATACGGTATGAGATTGAACTGTTGAAAGATAAAGCCGATGTTGTCGCCGCGAAAAATGTCGCGTTTCGCGCCGCCGAGTTCGTTCAGGCGTACCCCGTTGACGCGCACGGCGCCGGAGTCGGGAGAAAGAATCCCCGCGATAAGGCCGAGCCAGGTGCTTGTCCCGCTGCCGCTCGGGCCGGAAATAAAAACCTGTTCACCCTGGCGCGCTGAAAAAAAGGGAATGGCCAGGGTGGGGGCCTGTTGCCCCGGCCAGCGGAAGATGACGTCTTCCAGAACAACGGCGTAAGCGGCGGACTCCTGACCCGCCGCGCCGTTTGCCTCCACGTTGCAAGCCGACTGTACCATCATCACCACCGTATGGTACTGGATTCCGGCGTCAGCTCCGCCGCTTTCTGTCCCGTGGGAGTGACCATCTGCACTTCAATTTCATGAAGATTGGGAAAAGCGCGGAACATATTCACAGTCAGGCTGTTCAGCTTTTCCGGGTTACGGCACGTAAACGCTATCTTCGCCTCAAGATCCGCATGGCCGTCCCCGGCCTGTTCGTCTCCTGTTTCGTTTTGCGCCGCAACCTGGCGGACACCTGCCGGAGACAGGAGGTCAGCGCTTAGCGCGTCCGATTCCAGCGACACTTCTTGCAGTTGGCAGCCGGCTGCCGGGGGCAGCGTAAATAATTTATCCGCTTCGCGCATAATAAGCGCCATGTCACGGACTTCCTGCTTCTGGGCGTCTGTTTCCGGTTGATTCTCAAAAGAAATGAAGTTGCCGAGCGGCGAATCCAACTCAATTTCCACCTCTGGCCCCTCCACTGCCAAGTTCATCTGCGCGACCCCATGCACATGCGCTTCATGGGCATAAACCGGGAAGCTGAAAGAAATAAAAGCACCGATCACGGCGACATGACCAAAAAATTTTTTCATCGTGGTTTCTCCGAAGTTGGCGTGGGAAGTAATTATGAAAAATGAAATGATATATTATTGCATTTTTGTCAAACACTATATCAAAAAATATCTGGGGAAGCGCTGCTTAATGAGGATTTTTGTTTCCTGGCAAGGAAGGCGCCTTCCGGGCGGAGCGAATTGTATCAAGACATACATGAGCTTCGTACGGGGCGAGCCTGACGCGGCCAGGGAGCAAAAAGACCATTAAACTGCGCTTCCCTGGAAAATACCCCGCTTCGATTCCCTTCAGCACAACTTCGCGCCGTTGGGCACGGGGCGTTCCGGGCCGGAAATTACCACCGGGCCCGTGCCGTCGGGGTTTGAGTGAAAGCCGGTGAGCAGGAACTGCGAGGTAAAAGGCCCAATCTGCTTGGAGGGGAAGTTGACCACGCCGATAATCTGCCGGCCGATCAGATCCCGCGGCTGGTAGAGGGCGGTAATCTGGGCGCTGGCTTTAAGTTCGCCCAGTTCGGGGCCGAAGTCCGCCCAGACTTTCCAGGCCGGCCGACGGGCTTCCGGAAAGGGTTCGACCCGGGTAACGGTGCCGGCCCTGAGTTCCACCTTGGCAAAATCGTTCCAGCTTATTTCCTGCATGATTTACTCCTTGAGCATGCTTTTATCAATCACGCGCAGACTGCCGTCCAAAAGGTTGGTGACGAGCGCGGTGCCGTCTTCGGCCACCCGCAGTTCGGCAAAGCGGGCGCGGTCGTACAGGGCGGCCAGCCCTTCCTCGAAAAAGAAACTGCCGCCGCTGATCTGGGCGCTCTCGCGGTAACGGCCGTATATGATTTTGAAGGCCAGGAGTTGCTCGCCTTCAGCCAGAGGCGTCCGTTGGTCGTGCAGGCGCACGAAGTGGTAGACGCCGTCGCTTTCGGCCATAACGGCCAGGCCGCGCCGCTCGCGTTCGCCCGGCCCGGCTTCGCCATAGCCGTAATTATAGCCATATCTGTCCTGCATGGCCTGCTCGATGGAGCGCCCGGCCGGAAAATCAAGTTCCATGTAAAAACCCTGCATCAGCGAAAGCGGGTCTACCGGGGCCAGGGCCAGCACCACGCGCCGCCCGTTGACCAAAAGGCTCTCCTTGGCGGCGATGGAAGCGTTGAAAGTGCCGAAAAAGGCGAGCAGCACCAGGGCGCAGGCCATTTTTCCCGCACGCCCGGAAAGCAGGCGGCCAAGCACTTCGGATACATGGCGCGTAACACGCCCGGTTTTGTTGTTAACTATTTCCATTATACCTCTCCTTCAGCGGCCGGGGCCGGCTTTTCCGGCAGCAGATGCTGCGCGGCCAGGGCCAGGACGAGCATGGCCGCGCCGCTGACCGCCAGGGCCAGCGATTTTTGCAGGAAGGTCAGGCCCAGGTAGTAGTAGAAGAAGGTCACGCCCACGGCCAGATAGGCCACGGCCATGCCGGTGAGCACGTTGTCGTGCCGGCGCCGGGCCAGGATGAGCAGCAGGATGCCCAGGACGGAGACCGGCGAGAACCAGGCCATGCCGGCCAGCACCAGCCCGCCGGCCGCGAAGGCGGCCTTGAGGCGCGCCTGGGCCGCCAGGTTGCCGCCGCCCGGCGCGACGAAGACCAACAGCAGGGCGCCAAGCAGAACGCCGCCGCAAACGCCGGGGGCCGGGTTGACGAAAACGCCGTGCCGGTCCAGCTCCATGAGCAGTTGGACGATGCTGAACAGCGCTTGCAGCAGGGCGAACAGGAAAGCCCCGGCCCCGGCGCTCTCCAGGAAGGAGGCGGCCGGGCCGCCCCGGCGCCGTTCCCGCCCGAGCACGAACAGCCCGAAGGCCGTGGCCGCGGCCAGGAGAAGCTGCCCCGTCCAGTTTATGGCCGCGGCCATTGCGCCCGTGGCCTCAGGCACGTCGTAATAGTAGGGGTAGTAAGAATAGCGGTCGTACAGATTATAGTGGATCAGGAAGTAAAACAGACACAGGGCCGCCGCAAAGCAAATTGTCCTGGCGCTGAGGATGCGCAAAAAACCCCACAGCGCGAGGCAGATTATGGCGTAAAGCATACAGCCGGCCCGGGTGTCGTCCGCCAGCAGCGCCCCGGCAAAGCAGAGGCCGCAGAAAATTACGGCCAGCCCGCACTGGCGCAGGGCGAAGCTTTGGGAGCGGAACATAACGCCGCCGCCCAGGCAGAGCAGGACCCCGGCGGAGGTGAGCCCGCCGGTGCCGGCCCCGTCCAGCACGGCGACGAACAAAAAGGCGGCCAGGAGGAGCGAACCCAGCCAGATGCCCAGGATCATGGGCAGTTTCATATACCAGGGCTGCACCGCATCCTGTTCCTGCAAGTCTTTTGTGAAAAAACCGGCCACAGCGTCGGAACTCAGGCCGGCGCTTTCCTGCAGCCAGTCGCGCAGGGCCAGGGCCGAAAGCTTCCCTTTGGAAGGCGCGGTTTCACCCCGGTTTTTGCTAATGCGCTTGCGCAGGTAAAACACCAGTTTGCCGCCGGCTATGCAAATGCCGATGATCAAAAGCCCGCAGAGCAGGAGCGCGCCGGTGCCGCCGAAATTATAGGCTTCCAGTATGATGTTTTTGATCAGGATAACCGCCGCGAGAGCGGCCGCGCTGAAAGTGCCCAGGGTCAGGAAGAACAGGTCCGGGCTTTTTTTGTAGTAAAAAGTGAAAATTGCGAACTGGCAGGCCAAGTAGAGGTAAAAAGTCAGGCTGCCAAGGTAGTTTATCTCCTGCCCGTGGTGCCAGAAGCCGTAGCTGCCGGAAATCAGGATCATCGACATCAGCCGGATCGTCACCAGGAAAATGAAAACACCGCCGACAATCCGGGCCAGGTTCCGGTGGGGGTCCACGCCGGTAAACTTGCGGGCAACTTCCAGGCCGGCCCAGATCAGAAGTTGCACCAGCAGAAAACGGCTGGCAAACGGGCTGGTCAGGAAGCCCCCGTCAATAATTCCCGCAGGGCCGATCAGGTAAAGGAAGCACCAGAGGCTCCCGGTCAGCCAGAGCAAAAAGCCCACGGCGCTGCCGCCGGAGAGCAGGAACAAAGGCAGGATGGCCAGCGACCAGGCCCGGAAAAGCTCCCAGGAGTCGGCCCCGGTCTGGTAAATTTGTCCGTACAGGGCCAGGAGCGCGCCCATGCTGACGGCCGCCCCCAAGAGAGTGGCCTGCCCCAGCCAGTGCCGCCAGCGCAGGACGGCCAAAACCGCGCAGGCGGCAAAAATCGCTTCAAAAATGCCGAACTTCAGCCATTTGGGCATGTCCTGCCAGTTCCAGGCCAGGAACATGATCACCCCGGCCAGGATCAGCAAGATGCCGGCCAGGCTGAAAATGCGCCGGAAAAAGTCACGCCAGTCGGAGAGGCGCGGCAGAATGTCGAAATGGCGCAAGCCCGCGCTGTACTGCTCGTCGTTAAGTTTACCCTCCAGGAAGAGCTTTTTCAGGCGCCGGAAGATCTGGCGCCTGTTTTCCCGCGGGTTGGTTGCAATATCCATATGAAAGCACCTGCTCAGGCTATTATTTTAATGTATTGGTTGTGTGATAACTCTTCTTAATTAAATAACCGCCGATAGTCCAGCGCAGGAAATTGGGAGGATTGCGGGCGGGGCGAGCCTGGCGTATAGTAACCCGGCAACCTATGGGGATTATGATGAAAACAAGCAACTGGTTAATGATATTGATGGTTTTTACCTTGGCCTTTTTGCCGGCTCCGGGCGTGTTTGCCGCAAGCGCCCCGTCCGGGCAGCCCGTTCGGGCCTTGGCCGCGCAGCAAAGCGCCGCTGGCAAAAACAACGATCCCATGGCCAAAGCGGATCAGCTTTACCAGCGGAAAAAATATGACGAGGCGGCGGCAATCATGCGCCCGCTGGCTGAAGCGGGGGACGGCCGCGCGGCTTTCGCCCTGGGGCTGATGGAGGCGCGCGGCAATCTGGGCCAGCCCGATTACGTCAAGGCGCGCTCCTGGTGGGAAAAAGCGGCCCAGTCCGGCCAGCCGGAAGCGGAATACAACCTCGGCCTAGTTTATTACCGGGGCGTGCAAGATGGCGGCGACGGGCGTGACCCGGCCAGGAGCGATTTCGCCTCGGCTATAAAGTGGTGGGAAAAAGCGGCCGGACACGGGCACGGCGGGGCCATGTATTCGCTGGCCGGCATGGCCCGCACCGGCGAGGGGCAGCCCCGGGACCTGAAAAAAGCGGCCACGTGGTACCGCCGGGCTTCGGAAGCGGGGCACCCGGAAGCGCAGTACCAGCTTGCCGGCCTGTACCTGAGCGGTTCGGGCGTGGAAAAGAACGAGGCCGAAGCCAAAAAGTGGATGCAGAAAGCGGCCGACGCCGGCCACCCCGGCGCCATCCAGGCCATGAAGCTCTTCAGAAAATGAGAACATTAACAAAAGAAGGTTAAAATATCTTCCCTAATGCTCCACTTTTGAGGCGGTTCATGAGTCGTGCGAAGGTTTTCTGATCACAATCCCTGCATTCTCAATCAATGAGCTGACCGGTATCTCGACAATAAGCCTTCCAGATCCAGTTCCCAATCTCGATTCTATTTAAATCCCAGAAAAACACTTTTGTTTCGCCCGCTATTCTTGGCTTGGTACAGCGCCTTATCGGCCAGATTGATGAAGTCGCCGCCGTAGCGGCCAGGTGTCACTTTACCTGCCGTAGCGCCGACAGACACGGTGACGCAGACCAACGCGCCGCCATCTTCA